>JANMWH010000143.1:0-3265 GCA_031393945.1 Polaromonas sp.
CGCTGACCACCGCGCCGGTGGCCAGTGGGGCCAGTTTGCTGAAATTGCCGTTAAACGCGTGCTGACCCGCGACGGCACTTCAAGCTATTACATCAACAACCAGCCGGTGCGCCGCCGCGATGTGCAAGACGTGTTTTTGGGTACCGGCTTGGGCCCACGCGCCTACGCCATTATTGGCCAGGGCACCATCAGCCGCATCATTGAGTCCAAGCCCGAAGAGCTGCGCCTGTTTTTAGAAGAAGCCGCAGGCGTTTCCAAGTACAAAGAACGCCGCCGCGAAACCGCCAATCGGCTTGAAGGCACGCGAGAAAACCTGACGCGGGTCGAAGACATTTTGCGCGAGCTCAATGCCAACCTCGAGCGGCTTGAAAAGCAGGCTGAAGTCGCACTGCGCTACAACCAGCTGCAGGCAGATGGCACGCTCAAGCAGCATCAGTTGTGGTTTTTAAAGCGGGTGGATGCCAGTGCTGACCAGGCCAAAGTTAAAGCAGACTTTGAAAAAGCCGGCAACGACCTTGAAGCCCGCGTGGCAGATTTACGCCACATTGAAGCTGACCTGGAAACCATTCGCCAATCGCATTACGCCGCTGGCGACCACGTTAACCAGGCGCAGGGCAAGTTGTACGAGGCCAGCAGCGACGTCGGCCGCCTTGAAGCTGAAATTCGCTTTGTGGTCGATGGCCGCTTGCGTGTTGAGCAGCGGCTGATTCAGCTTAAAGAGCAAACCGCGCAGTGGGCAACCCGCAAGCATGACGCGGCGCTTGAAACCGAAACACTCGGCAGCCAAGCGCTGGCGTCACAAGAAAAAGCCGAACTGCTGGCTGCACAAAGCGAAGACCAAGCCGCCCAACTGCCGCTGCTGGAAGAAACCCTGCGCAGTGCCCAAGCCAAAGCCAACGAACAGCGAGGCGGCGTAGCGCAAGTGCAGCAGCAAATACAAGTGCTGGCCTTTGAGCAGCGCACGCTGGCCGAACAATCGCGCGCTGCAACGCTGCGGCTTGAAAAGCTCAATGCCGACAAAAACGCACTCAACGCCCCTGACGAGGCGCGGTTAACCAACCTTAACGCGCAATTTGCGGCGGCGCAAATCGCTCAAACTGCGCTCGACACCACGCTACATTCGCTGACCGACAGCGTGCCGCAACTTGATGCTGACCGGCAAGCCAAACAAAGCGCTGTCAACACCGAATCGGCAAAGCGGTCTGATTTGTCTGCCCGGTTAGAGGCGCTCAAGGCGCTGCAAGAAAAAGTCAAAACCGACGGCAAGCTCAAACCCTGGCTGGCCAAGCACGGCCTGGACAGCTTGCAAGGCCTGTGGAGCCGCCTGCACATCGAACCCGGCTGGGAAAACGCGCTGGAAGCCGCACTGCGCGAGCGTTTAAGCGCACTCGAAGTCAGCCGCCTTGACCTGGTGCGCGGTTTTGCGGGGTCTGAAGGCAACGACACCCCACCTGCCAAACTGGCTTTTTATTCCCCGCCTGCAGCGGGCGCCAGCGCCAAGCCCAATGCGGGCCTTGGCTTAAAACCGCTGGCTGATTTACTGCGCTTAAATGATGCTGGCCAGTCTGCATTGCTTGGCGACTGGCTGAGCGGTTGCTACACGGCCAGCAAGCTTGATGACGCTCTGGCAGCGCGCGCAAAGCTGCAAAACGGCGAAGTGATTTTTGTTAAAAACGGCCATGCAGTCACGCAGCACAGCGTGAGTTTTTACGCGCCTGATTCTGAGCAAGCCGGTTTGCTGGCCCGTGCGCAAGAAATTGAAAACCTCGACAAGCAGCTCAAAGCGCAAGTGCTGATCAGCGAAGAAGCGCGGTCTGCATCCATTCGGGCGGAGGCCAGCTATGCCGATGCTGCCCAGCGTCTGGTGGCCGCGCGCCGCACCACCGCCGACGCGCAAGTAGCCACCCATGCGCTGCAAGTTGAAGTGCTGCGCCTGTCGCAACTGGCCGAGCAAACCCGTTCGCGCGCCGATCAAATTCAGCTCGACGTAGTTGACATTGAAGCGCAGTTGGGCGACTTGGAAGAACGCAAAGCCGTGGCCGAGGGCCGGTTTGAAGAGCTCGATATGCAGCTGGCTGACAGCCAGGAGCGCCACGCCCAATTCGACGACCGCGTGATTGAAGCGGAGCGCAAACAAAACGAAGCTCGCGAGCAGCAGCGCGCACTTGAGCGGCAACTGCAAGAAGCGCAATTTAACCAACGCTCGGTAACGGCACGGCAAACCGAGCTGACCCGGGCCATCGCCATTGCCGCCGAGCAATTTGAAACCATCGCCCAAGAAGAGCAACGCGCAAGCGCTGAGCTGTCCAGCCTGTCTGACGTGGTGGCGCAAACGGGCCTGCAGTCGGCCCTTAGCGTCAAACTAGAGCGCGAGTCTGACCTGGGCGCCAAGCGCAGCCAGTACGACGACCTGACCGCCAAGCTGCGGGCCAGTGATGAAAGGCGACTTGCACTTGAGCGCGACCTTGACCCGCTGCGCCAGCGCATGACAGATCTGCAGCTGAAAGAGCAAGCAGCGCGCCTGGGCTTTGAGCAATACGAGCAGCTGTTGCAAGACGCGCAGGCCGATTTAGCGACGGTTGAGCAATCGATTCAAACCGGCAACGTGCGGCTGAGCGGTTTGCAAAGCGAGATTGACCGCATCAACCGCGATATTGCAGCGCTGGGCGCAGTGAATTTGGCGGCGCTTGACGAGCTGAGCACGGCGCGCGAACGCAAACAATTTTTAGATGCCCAGTCTGCCGACCTGAACGAGGCCATGACCACGCTGGAAGATGCGATCAAAAAAATCGACGCCGAAACCCGCGACTTGCTGGCCAGCACCTTTGAAAAAGTCAACGAGCACTTTGGCCGCATGTTCCCCGAGTTGTTTGGGGGCGGCAACGCCCAGCTCAAAATGACCGGCGAAGAAATTCTGGATGCAGGCGTGCAAGTCATTGCCCAGCCACCGGGCAAGAAAAACCAGAGCATTGCGTTGCTGTCGGGTGGTGAGAAAGCACTGACCGCCATCGCGCTGGTTTTTGCCATTTTTCAGCTCAACCCCGCGCCGTTTTGTTTGCTGGATGAGGTGGACGCCCCGCTGGACGACGCCAACACCGAGCGATACGCCAAGCTGGTGAAGTCGATGAGCAAGCAAACCCAGTTTTTGTTCATCAGCCACAACAAAATTGCCATGGAAATGGCCGAGCAACTGATTGGCGTCACCATGCAAGAGCAGGGCGTTTCGCGCATTGTGGCGGTCGACATGGAGTCGGCGCTGGGCTTT
>JANMWH010000183.1:0-2079 GCA_031393945.1 Polaromonas sp.
TGCTGCGCGGCCAGGTGCTGGACGTGCGCAAAAAAGAGCGCGAGCTGCGTCGCATCATCGTCGACAAGTGCGGCATGCCGCAAGAAACGTTTATCAAAGACTTTCCACCCAATTTGCTCAATTTGAAGTGGGTTGAAAAGCAGGTCGCGTCTGGCAAGCCGTGGTCAGTGACCATGGCCCGAAACGTGCCACCGATTCAAGAACTGCAAACCAAACTGGGCGAATTGCAGGCGCGTGTGGTGGTGCCGCTGTCGCACTTGAAAGACATCAACAAGCGCATGAACGAAGGCGAGACCAACTCGCGCGACGCCAAGAAAGAAATGATCGAGGCCAACTTGCGCCTGGTGATTTCAATCGCCAAAAAATACACCAACCGCGGCCTGCAGTTTCTTGATTTGATTCAGGAAGGCAACATCGGACTGATGAAGGCGGTTGACAAATTTGAGTACCGTCGGGGCTACAAATTTTCAACGTATGCAACGTGGTGGATTCGCCAGGCCATTACCCGCAGCATTGCCGACCAGGCGCGCACCATCCGTATTCCGGTGCACATGATTGAAACCATTAACAAGATGAACCGCTTGAGCCGCCAGCACTTGCAAGAGTTCGGCTTTGAGCCAGACGCAAGCGTGCTTGCTGAAAAAATGGAAATCCCGGAAGACAAAATTCGCAAAATCATGAAGATTGCGAAGGAGCCGATTTCGATGGAAACGCCGATTGGTGATGATGACGATTCACACCTCGGCGACTTCATTGAAGACGGCGCCAACACCGCCCCGCTGGAAGCCGCCATGCAAGCCGGCCTGCGCGATGTGGTCAAAGACATCCTCGACAGCCTGACCCCACGCGAAGCCAAAGTGCTGCGCATGCGCTTTGGTATTGAAATGTCTACCGACCACACGCTGGAAGAAGTCGGCAAACAATTCGACGTGACGCGTGAGCGTATTCGCCAGATAGAAGCCAAGGCGCTGCGCAAGCTCAAGCACCCATCACGCTCAGACAAACTGCGCAGCTTTATCGATACGCTGTAGTTTTCAGTATCCGTTAAAAAAGCGCCTGTGGAGCTCTCCACAGGCGCTTTTTTTATGTAAAACTGGCTTTTAGCCCAATAAATACGGGCGCGAGCAGCTCATGTATTTATAGCAATTTTCGCCTTGCCCAAGGGGCCATCAGAACGTGCCGATGTAGTCACCCTTGGACAAAGGCACGCCGTTGTGCCGCAAGATGTTGTACGCCGTGGTCACGTGAAAGTAGAAATGCGGCAGTCCGTAGTTTTGCAAATACGACTGGCCGGTAAAGCGCTTTTCCTTTGGCGAGCCGGCCTGCGTAATGATTTCTCGTTTGGCGGCTTCATTGAATGCTGCAACGTCTAAACCCTTGATAAACGCCAGCACTGTGTCAATGCGCGCTTCAAGGTGCGCGAAGGTTTCCTCGTCGTCTGCCATCTTGGGTACTTCAACGCCGGCCAGCCGGGCGGACACGCTTTTGGCGAAGTCGCTCGCCACCTGCACTTGGCGCAGCAGGGTGAACATGTCTGGAAACAGCCGCGCTTGCAGCAGGGCGTTCGGGTCGATTTTTTTGTCAAGTGCGTGCGCTTCAGCTTTTTTGAGGACTGCCTTCAGGCCGTCCAGCAATTGGGTAAACACGGGCACCGAATAAGAATAAACAGCAGGGGTCATGAGGGCTTTCTGATGGAGGTCATCGTTTCTAGGTTGTGAAGCAAGACAGCTCACCAGTGTCGCACGGCTGGATTTTTACTAGCCGCCGTCGATTATAAAATTACGTTATAGTAAATTAATTACGCATTGGTAAACGCTAACAACCCAAGAGACAGAACATGCCCGCCTACATTTCAGACGGTTCAGTTGCCCAACTCGCCAGTTTGCCGCCGCCCGCGCCCATTCAGCAGCTGCACCACTACGCCTACCGCGCCAAAGACGCCGAAGAAACCCGGCATTTTTACGAAGACGTATTGGGCCTGCCGCTGTTTCACATTATTCAAAGCGACATCGTGCCCAGCACGGGAGAATATTGCCCGTACACGCACTTCTTCTTTCGGCTGCAAGACGGCTCGTTCAT
>JANMWH010000200.1:0-13827 GCA_031393945.1 Polaromonas sp.
TAGCAAAAATTGGTCTGCCCGGAGGGGATCGAACCCCCGACCCTCAGCTTAGAAGGCTGATGCTCTATCCGACTGAGCTACGGGCAGATTTTGATGTTGCTGATAATTCATTTTCAGCAACATCAACGATGATTAAAAAAAAAGCTCACACTGTTTACGTGCGTAAACTTTGCGAGCTTTTCAAATCTTTTTGGTCGGAGTACAAGGATTCGAACCTTGGACCCCCTGGTCCCAAACCAGGTGCGCTACCAGACTGCGCCACACTCCGACAAGTCTTAAATTATAGCGCGAACTGCTCAAGGCGGCGGCCAAGTCTATGAAAACTTTGCTCAGGCCGCGCAACGCCTATCGCTTAGCGTACTGGGCATTGCCAAAAAGCACGTCGCGCGCCTTGTCGCCCGTGATCGGCTTGCGCAAATCGGCCAGCACCGCCACGCCGCGCTTAACGGCGGGCCGTGCGGCAATGCCGTCGTACCAAGCCTTTAAATGCGGGTAGTCAGCCCAGTCGATGCCGTGGTTTTCCCAGTTGCGTAGCCACGGGAATATTGCCATGTCAGCAATGGTGTATTGCCCGCATGCGATAAATTTGCTGGTGGCGAGTTGCTTGTTCATTACCCCGTACAGGCGTTTGGTTTCGTTGGTGTAGCGGTTGATGGCGTAGTCGATTTTTTCGGGTGCGTACTGCCTGAAGTGATGGGTTTGGCCAATCATGGGGCCGACGCCGCCCATTTGAAACATCAACCACTGCAGGGTTTGAAATTTCAGGCGGTCGGTTTTGGGCAAAAACTTACCCGTTTTGGCAGCCAGGTACAGCAAGATTGCGCCGGATTCAAACAGCGCAATAGGCTTGCCGTCCGGGCCATTGGTGTCAAGCAGCGCAGGTATTTTGTTGTTGGGGCTGATAGCCAAAAACTCTGGGGCGAACTGATCGCCGGTGCCAATGTTGACGGGTATGGCCTGCCAGTCACGGTTGAGTAAAAAACCACACTCCTCCAGCATGATGTGAATTTTGTGGCCATTTGGAGTGGGCCAAGTGTAAGCGGTGAGCATGACGGTTGTCCTTTGATAATATGCAGCTTGTACTCTAAAAGAAATCAGCACACCATGTTTGATCGGCTAAAAAAAGCGTTCTCAAAAGGAACGCCGCCACCTGTCTCTGTATTGCCATCGCCGTCGCCAGGTGCGGCTGCACAAGTGCTTGACCAAATCACCCCTTGGGGCGCCGGGCGCGGCTTGAAGCCAGCCAGCCCAGCTCCTAAAGACGGCAGGGGCTTTGCCCTGACCGGCTACTTCGGCAACAAGTCCTGGAAGCTGGAATGCAGCCGATCGTCGCGCGACTACATACGCGGTGATGAGCTTCGGGCCCGGGCCGATTTGAAAATTAACGATGATGCCGCCGTGCTCATCATGAATCGCCCGCTGAAAAACGCGCTGGAAAAACGTGCCTACGAGATGTATACCGACACGCTGCAAACTACTGCAGACCCCAGCCTGCCCGAAGAAATGCGTTGGCTGGCGATGTACCCTGAAGCCGATTGGCCAGCCATGCCACGCCCGTTTTGGGACCGCTACGTGGTGCTTGCCGACACGCAGGAACACGCATTGGCTTGGGTTGACAAAGACTTGATGACCCAGCTAATGGCTTGGCCAACTCCCGGCCCTGATGAACAAACCCCGTTTATTTTGATGTTGCTGCGCGGCAAGGCTTACTTGCGCATGCAGTACACGGTTGGCGACATGCCAACCCTAAACCACGCGACCGACGTTTTTACGAAAGCCTGCGCATCTGCAGTCAGCGAGCTGACTGCAGATATTACGTTGTAGTCCGGCGGTACTGCAGGCTCAACAGCCCGTTTCGAGCAGTTATTAGGCTATTTTTAGGTAAAAATAGATCTGTAGCTCAATAAATACGGGCGCAAGCAGCTCTTGTATTTGTAGCAGAATAAAACTGTTCAACTCCCCCGAGTCACAGGCATTTCCACCTCACCCGGGATCAAGAGATGCCGAGCCAGCTCCAGCTTGGCAATGGATGCGCGGTGCACTTCGTCCGGGCCATCTGCCAGGCGCAGCGTGCGTTGGTGGGCGTAGGCGTAGGCCAGCGGGAAGTCGTCAGACACGCCGCCGCCGCCGTGGGCCTGGATGGCCCAGTCGATGATCTGGCAGGCCATGTTGGGGGCCACCACCTTGATCATGGCGATTTCTGCTTTAGCGACTTTGTTGCCGACCGTGTCCATCATGTAGGCGGCTTTGAGCGTTAGCAGGCGCGCTTGCTCAATCATGCAGCGCGACTCGGCAATGCGCTCTTGCCACACCGACTGGCGCGAAATGGGTTTGCCAAAGGCGACGCGGCTGTTCAGGCGTTTGCACATCAATTCAAGCGCGCGCTCGGCGCAGCCGATGGTGCGCATGCAGTGGTGAATGCGTCCGGGGCCAAGGCGGCCTTGGGCGATTTCAAAGCCGCGGCCTTCGCCGAGCAGCATGTTGTCGACAGGCACACGAACGTTGGTCAAGCGCACTTCCATGTGGCCGTGTGGTGCGTCGTCGTAGCCGAAAACGGTGAGCGGGCGAATCACGGTGATGCCGGGTGTGTTGGCTGGCACCAGAATCATCGATTGCTGCTCGTGGCGGCCAGCGTCGGGGTTGGTCTTGCCCATCACGATGTAGACGGCGCAGCGTGGGTCGCCCGCGCCGGATGACCACCACTTCAGGCCGTTCAGCACGTAGTGGTCGCCATCTCGCTCTATGCGGCAGGCGATGTTGGTCGCGTCGGATGAGGCGACTTCAGGCTCGGTCATCAAGAACGCAGAGCGAATTTCGCCACGCAGCAGGGGGTCTAACCACTGGTCTTTGTTGGCCTCAGATCCGTATCTGGCAATCGTTTCCATATTGCCGGTGTCAGGCGCTGAGCAGTTGAAGACTTCAGCCGCAAAAGGCACACGCCCCATGATCTCGCACAGCGGTGCATATTCGAGGTTGCTCAGGCCTTCTGGCGCGCGTGGGGAGTGCGGTAAAAACAAATTCCACAAACCGGCGGCTTTGGCCTTGGGTTTGAGCTCTTCAATGATGGCGGTCGGTATCCAGGCATTGCCCTTGGCGCGGTTTTCGGCGATTTCTTTGAAAAAGCGTGCCTCGTTCGGGTAAATATGTTCGTCCATAAAGGCCAGCAAGCGGGCCTGCATTTTTTGTATTTTGGGGGTGAAATTGAAGTCCATGTTTATCTCCTGTGATTCCTAAAAGGTATAAAAATCTAAAAACTCAACTGCTACAAATCTAGGCGGCGCTTTTGACTGCAAAAGCCCAGGCCATTTCGGCCAGCACTGGCGCCCCAGCTGCCGAGCTGACGGCTTGCGCGCTCGATGCCGTACCCGCCTCGACGCGCTTGGCAATGCCCTGCAAAATCGCTGCCAACCTGAACAGGTTGTAGGCGAGATAAAAATTCCAGTCGGCCTGCAACGCTTCGGGTGTGGTGATGCCGGTACGCTTGCAATATTTGGCGATATATTCGGCCTCAGTCGGTATGCCGAGCGCCGCAATGTCCAGCCCGCCAATGCCGCGAAAAGCCCCCGGCGGAATGTGCCAGGCCATGCAGTGGTAGCTGAAGTCGGCCAATGGGTGACCCAGTGTTGACAGCTCCCAGTCCAGCACGGCCAGCACGCGCGGCTCGGTGGGGTGGAACATCAGGTTGTCCAGCCTGAAGTCTCCGTGCACGATGCTGGTCATGGCTTCATCACGCGCGCTGGCGGGAATGTTGGCGGGCAGCCAGTCCATGAGCTTGTCCATTTCAAGAATGGGCGTGGTGATCGATGCCGTGTACTGCTTGCTCCAGCGGCCAATCTGGCGCTCAAAATAATTGCCCGGTTTGCCATAGTCAGCCAAGCCGCGCTCGGCAAACTTGACCTTGTGCAGCGCGGCAATCACGCGGTTCATTTCGTCATAAATTTCACCGCGTTGGGTGGTCGTCATGCCGGGCAAGGCTTGGTCCCACAAAACGCGGCCTTCGACAAATTCCATCACGTAAAACATGCGGCCGATGACCGATTCGTCTTCGCACAGGCAGTGCATTTTGGCAACGGGTACGTCGGTTCCTTGCAAGCCACTCATGACTTTGAATTCGCGCTCGACGGCGTGCGCCGATGGCAGCAGTTTGGCAACTGGGCCTGGCTTGGCCCGCATTACATACGACTCGCTGGGTGTGACGAGTTTGTAGGTGGGGTTGGACTGGCCGCCTTTGAAGATTTCAACGTTGATGGGGCCGTTAAAGCCGGGCATGTGCTGGTCGAGATATGCCGTTAGTGCGGCCACGTCAAATGCGTGCTGCGCCGTGACTTCTCGCGTGCCAACAAAATGGTCAAAGTTACTCATCTTGTCTCACTCAAGATTTCTCAACATCCGTGTCCGAAATACGCATCAAGGCTTCGCGGCTGCGCACTACCAAGCCGCCCGGCTCGATGCGAATGGTGTCTTCGCGCTCCATGGCTTTGAGCTCCTGGTTCACGCGCTGGCGTGATGCGCCCAGCAGCTGTGCAAGCTCTTCCTGCGCCAGGTGCAGGCCAATACGCACTTCGTTGCTGTCGGACAGGCTGGGCACCCCGTAACTGCGGACCAAATGCAACAACTGTTTGGCCAGGCGCGCGCGCAGGGGCAGAGTGTTGAGGTCTTCTACCAGGCCGAAAAGCTGCCGGATGCGCCGCGCGTGCAACCTGAGCATGGCCTCGTACAGCTCCGTGTGCATGGCCAGAATTTTCCGAAAATCGGCCTTGGCGACACATAAAATGGTGCTGTCGCCATGCGCATAGGCGTCGTGCGTGCGCCGGTCGCCGTCGAAAATGGCGACATCTCCAAACCATATGCCCGGCTCTACGTAGGTCAGCGTGATCTGCTTGCCGGAAAGCGATGTGGAACTGACGCGCACTGCGCCTTTTGCGCACGCAATCCACTCCTCGGGTGGATCGCCCCGGGCGGCAATCAGGTCGCCGTCTCGAAACCGTTTGACGTAAGCGCATCTAAGTATGTCGTGCCTAAGCGACGGGGACAGGCTTGAAAACCAGCGGCCAGCGTTAATCGCCTCGCGCTCTTCGATGTTAAGGATGGGGTCGTCCATGGCTTGTCTTTTGAGTGACTTCAAGAGCTCTGATTGTCGCTTGAGTGACGATGCAAATGGACACCGATTGTCGCTTGAGTGTCCGCAAGTTCATCGCACATTAGCGGTAATTGGGTGTGCGCTTGGTTAGAAAAGCGTCAATCCCTTCGCCCGCATTGGCATGGCGAAGATTGGCCACGAAGTGATCGCGTTCGTAGTCAAAGTGCTGGCTTAATGAATGTGTTTGCGCGTCGTTAACCAGCTCTTTGACGCTGGCCAGTGCATTGGGTGCCCGCGCGTTGAGCCGCTCCGCAAGCTTAAGTGCCTCACTGAGGGCGCTACCGCTGCTGCACACGGTGTTGACCAAGCCAAACGAGTAGAGGCGCTGGGCATTGATGCGCGCGCCGCACATCATCAATTCATTGGCTAGCTGGCGGGGCAGGGTGCGGGCCAGCACCCAACTGCCGCCGCCGTCGGGCGACAAGCCCACCGTACTGTAGGCCATGACGAACACAGCGTTTTCAGCCGCCACGCAAAAATCGCAGGCCAGCGCTATTGAAAAGCCAGCGCCTGCCGCCGCGCCTTCAACTGCCGCAATAACGGGTTTGGGGTAGGTGCGGATGGACTCAATCCAGGTGTGCAGACCATCAATACTCTGCGCCTGAACCTCTTTAGGCAGGGCACGGTTAGCGAGCAAACGCTGCAAATTGCCGCCCGCGCAAAACGTGTTGCCCTCGCCGGTGATGATCACGCTGCGGATGTCAGGGTTGGCTTCGGCAGCGTTTAACGCCTCCGTGCCAGCCGCATACATCTCAGGACTGAGTGCGTTTTTAAACTCGGGGTTGCTAATGGTCAAGATGAGCGTTTGGCCTTGCCGGGTGCTTTTAAGTAGCGCGGTCATTTAGCTTTCCTCGTGCAGCAGGCTCAAGCCAATAGCGCCGCGCCTGCGCAACCAAGGCGAAGGTCGGTAGCGTTGGTCGCCGTAGACGGTTTGCATATTAAAAAGCACCTCCAGTATGTTGGTGGGGCCGTACAAGTTACCCATTGCCAACGGCCCGTGCGGGTAGCCTAAGCCCAGGGTTACCGCGGTTTCCAGGTCCGCGGGGCTGCAGATACCTTGCTGGCAAATGTCGCTGGCAATGTTGACGATGGTGCTGACCACGCGTTGGGTGACGAACCCGCCGCTGTCGCGAATCACGCTGACTGCCTTGCCGTCCCGAGCAAACAGCGCATGCGCGGCGTCACGCATGTCGATTCTGGTGGCGGGGTTGGTGGCCAGCACGCGGCGTTTGGTCGCGGCGTCATCAATCAACATATCGATGCCCACCGTTCTGGCGGGGTCAAGTCGTTCAACGACCGCTACGGTTGTAATGTCAAAACCCAATGGCGCTACCAGCATCAAGGCTTGTGGCGATGCGGAAACGCCGGTTTCAATTTTTGCACCCAGCTTTTTAAGAAGTTCCAGCAATTCCGACCGGCGGGCTGCTCTGGGAGACACCCAAACTGCCGGCATTTCTTCGACCATCGGCGCAACGGCTTCTAGGCTGGTTTGCATCACTCCGGCTTCGTATTTGTAAAACCCTTCGCCGGTTTTGCGGCCCAGCAGGCCACCGGCCAGGCGCTGGGCAGTAATCACGCTGGGGCGGTACCTGGCTTCTTCAAAGTACTGGTGGTAGACCGACTCCATGACAGGGTGCGAGACATCAAGTGCAGTCAAATCCATCAATTCAAATGGGCCAAGCTTAAAGCCTGCCTGGTCTCGCAAAATGCGGTCGATCGTGGCAAAGTCGGCTATGCCTTCGCTAACGATGCGTAGCGCCTCGGTGCCGTAACCCCGGCCCGCGTGGTTGACGATAAAGCCGGGCGTGTCTTGCGCCAGCACAGGGGTGTGGCCCATTTGGCGGGCGTAGTCACTCAGCTGCTGGCAAACGGCCGGGCTTGTTTTTAGCCCAGCTATTACTTCAACCACTTTCATCAGCGGCACCGGGTTAAAAAAGTGATAACCGGCAAAACGCTCTGGGTGGGTAAGGCGCGCGCCAATCGCAGTGATTGAGAGTGACGAGGTGTTTGACACAATGACCGCCTCCCGTGACAAGACACCCTCTAGCTGCGCCAATAACGTGTGCTTAACACTCAAGTCTTCAACAACTGCCTCGATCACCAAATCGCAGTTTGCCAAGCCATCAATTGCGCTGACAGGGTGTAAAAGCTGTGCGAGTTGATCGGCTTCTTCAGGAGCTAAGCGTCCCTTGGCAACAAGCTTTCCCCATTGGGCAATAAGGTGAGTTTTAGCCTTTTCGGCGAGTTGTGGGGTAATATCAAACAAGTTGATACGGCTTTGAGCTTGTGCTGCAATTTGAGCAATGCCTTGCCCCATAGCGCCGCATCCGACGATACCGACAGTTTTATATATGTGTCCCATTGAAAAGTATTATTGCGCAGTACCCGCCGTTCGAGTTTCTGCCCAAGTTTCGTATTTTTAACTTTGCATTCTTCTATTCGGGCGTGAATCATATTTTTGCAACCAAGTCACCGTTAGTGAGAACTTTTTACCTGAGCGCGCTGGTGTTGTGGTCGTTGGCATCTGGCGCCAGCCACGCATTGCAGCTCGGTAAGCACCGGGGCGCGGCGGTGATGGGTCAGCCGCTGAATATCTCGGTACTAGCTACGTTAGACGGCCCAGACGACCTTGCAGCAGGCTGCCTAGAGGCTGAGGTGTTTTACGCGGACAGCCGGGTGCAAAAATCTAGGGTGCGGGTGAGCACTGAAAAATCTGCTGCTAGCGCCCAGGACGCTTTGATCCGAATTCAAAGCACATTACCCATCGACGAGCCAGTAGTCACCGTTTACCTGCGGGTCGGATGCCAGCAAAAAGTCGAAAAGCGCTTCGTGGTGCTTGCAGACATGCTGTCTGAGCCGGCCTCGGGTACATTACCGTCGGGTGCGCCAGCTGCGAACCCGGCGCGCTCGGCGGCTCCCGCCGTGATTAGCGGGCGTGATGCCTTTGCAGGTTCAACCACGGCAGCTCAGACCCGCGAGGCCAAGCGGGCTGAGCGCGAGGCCCGGCAAGCAGAACGCAAAGCTCAAGCAGCGGATGCGCAAGTAGCTCGTCGAGCAAAGGCTGCTAGCCGGACGGTTGCTTCAATTAATGTGCCTCCAGCTGCGCCGTCAGGCAGCACTGCAGGCAACAACAAGCCGGTTGTTTCAGTCGACCAAGCTCCGGCGCCTGAAAGGCAAAAATCGCGACTCAAGCTGGAACCGTTGGAGCTGCTAGCTGAGCGAGATCCCGCCCTCAAAGCCTCTGCTGAGTTGCGGTCAGCGCCAGCAACTGATCCCGCGCAGCGTGCGGCTGCAGCTGCGCTGTGGCGCGCCATCGCGGCGCTGCCTGAAGATATCCTCAATGATTCGCAAAAGCTGAAAACTCTAGAATCCACAGTCACCGGATTACAACTTCAAATGAAGCAAAACCAGCAGGACACGCAGGCGTTGAGGGAGGATGTAAAAAAAGCCCAGTCGGAGAGGTTTGCCAACCCGCTCGTATTTGGGCTTGCTGTGTTGCTCTTTTTCGCTGCACTTGGCTTGGTCTGGTTGCTACGGCGGCGCGCGTCCTTAGCCAACCGCGACAATGCGGTTCAGCCATGGTGGCGTCGAAGCAACAGTCAGCAGATCGGTTGGGCTGACAGTGCCAGAGGCGCGAAGTCGACCGGGCAGTCTGGGGCGACGAGTTCTGGTGCGGCCTACCCATCCAGCAGTGCAGGAGACGCAGCGCAACCTGCCAGCTTCCTGGACTTGGATTTGAGTGACGCTAGCGGCCAGCCCGCCCACCGTTCTGCCGCTGCAACACGGCAGGAGGCTTTGGCGTTTAAAACTGCTGCGGGTTTGCACCGCGGTGCAGTTAAGCGGGACGGTTCACGAAATCCGCGTGATGGTTTTGCTCACAGCGCTTCGCTTTCCGCACGTGCGGTGAAGGCAGAAGAGCTGTTTGACGTTCAGCAGCAGGCCGACTTTTTTGTGTCACTGGGCCAAAAAGACCAAGCCATTGAAGTGCTTCGCCTGCATATCGAAGAGTCCGAGCAAACCAGCGCACTGGTTTACCTTGATCTGCTAAATCTGTACCACCAAACCGAAGAAGAGCTGGAGTTTGAGGCGTTTCGTCTAGAGTTCAATGCAAGGTTTAACGGTGAGATGCCAGCGTTTGACGCCTACACCGCGGCGGCAGACAGTGACGGCCTGCAGGCCTACCCAGCGGCGATGTCACGAATCGTCGCACTTTGGCCTTCACCGAAGGTAGTGACCGTTATAGAAGAGTCGCTGTTTCGACAGGCGGATTCTCAAACCCCCGTATTCGACTTGGAGGCATATCGGGAGCTCTTGTTGTTGTACGCAATGATCAAGGATATTCTTTTTTCGCAAGCATCTGGTAGAAATCAAACAGACGCAGTGGTGGCGCCTCATTCCATACCGAATGGTCCGATCGGCTTCGGGGCGAATCATGACTTTCAGGCAGATAGAGCTACAAACCGAGCTCGAGCTTTCTCGGCAACTGCAGTCGTGCCGCTGGCTGCAACGCCGAATGGGGATCACAGCGGCTTGGATATTGATTTTGACTTGACCAACCACAGTGGCAACGGGTTCAAATCTGACAAAGTAACTTTAGCAGGCGCGCGGCTGCCGGTTGAGGGGGGCGGAGCAATAGATATGCTTCGGTCCGGGTTAACCCGTTTCCCGGAAAGCTCAGCCGACTTGGTGCCTGATAGCAACGCTGTCGATTTTGAGATCGAGCAATTAAGCACGAGCAATAAGCCCCGAGAGAAGAAGGCCCGCTAGTTTGCAGGTGCTGCTGCCTGAGGGAGATCGCTTGCCCTGTGACTGGCTTTATCTGCCAGCGTTATGAATTGACTGTGCAAATCGAGCGAACCTACAGACTGCGGCTAACCAATGCAGCAAACAACGATGGTGGGGAAGCAGTGACCCTTAGCGCCTGACCTGCAACGCACCAGGGTTAACAATATTGGTCGGCGTGCCTTTTATGAAGTTAACGACGTTGTCAAACGCCGCCCCAAAATACAGCTCGTAGCTGTCTTGCTCAACGTAGCCGATATGCGGCGTGCAAATACAGTTTTCCAGCCTAAGCAAAGCGTGACCCTGCAAAATGGGCTCTGACTCGAAAACGTCTATCGCAGCCAGGCCAGGCCTTCCTCGATTTAAAGCGGCAATCAGTGCGTCAGCTTCAATTAATTCGGCCCGCGAGGTGTTGACCAGCAACGCTGTGGGTTTCATTCGGGAAAGGTCCTCTAACGTGACCAGACCGCGCGTCTCTTCATTTAGTCGCAGTTGCAGCGTGAGTACGTCGCTTTCTTCAAATAGGGCCGCCTTATTTGGCGCAGTCTCAAAACCGTCGGCACGGGCGCGCTCGATGGATGCCTCTCTGCCCCACACGACAACCCGCATACCAAAGGCTCGCCCATAACCCGCCAAAATCTGCCCGATCTTGCCGTAGCTCCAGATACCGAGAGTTTTGCCTTTGAGCACGGTGCCGATACCAAAATTAACCGGCATCGCAGCTGACTTCAAGCCGGCTTGCTGCCAAGCGCCATGTTTGAGGTGTGCAACATAGTGCGGAATTCGCCTGGTAGCGGCCATGATCAAAGCCCAGGCGAGTTCCGCTGGAGCGGTGGGAGAGCCCACGCCTTCTGACACGACCACGCCGCGTTCCGTGCAGGAGCCTACGTCGACGTGCGCACCGACTTTTCCGGTTTGCGAAATCATCTTCAGCTTTGGCAGCTTTTCAATCAGCTGGCGGCTTAATTGGGTGCGTTCCCGAATTAAAACAATGACATCAGCGTCCTTGAGCCGCACCGAAAGTTGCCCAATACCCTTGACAGTGTTGGTGTAAACCTTGGCCGGATAGGCATCTAGTTTGGCAGCGCAATTCAGTTTGCGAACAGCATCTTGGTAGTCGTCCAAAATCACAATATTCATAGTGATATTGTGCCTTTAAGTTCGCCTTGAAAAATTGCATGTGAAGGTAATTGGCACCGCCGCACCGGCAAGCTAGCCGACGGGCCTGCCGCAAGCCAATTTAATAGCGGCCCTTCGACGAATGTGACGCCGCCCTGCAGTGCGTCAGCGCGTCAGTATGAAGTTGCGCCTTGTGTGGCCATGCGATCAAGCGCAGCGCAGACGTCGGCCATGCGGCCAGAAATGATTAGCCGGCCTGTTGACGAACGGCATTTGCCAGGCTCGAATTCCCGCACAATTTTCAAGCAGCTGGACCGGCCAGCATTGGCTGCGGGCGCAAACGGTTTTGCCGAAGCTTTTTCGCTAAATGCAACGGCGACTTCGGTCCGCAGCGGTGAAGTCGTTGAGGTCGTTGAAGTCGGTGAGACAGGCTGGGGAAAGACCGTTACGTTGGCTGCGGCTGATTGATTGGCCGACTTATTGGGCACCGCGTGTGCGCCAAACGCAGGTGGCGCAAGAAACGCCAACACGGCTTGAACCGGCGACATCCAGCCCGACGCGCTGGCGGCGTGGCCCGAGCGGCCAGATGGCGACGAAAAAGTAATGGCTCCCATGACTGACTCCTGAAGAAAGGGGTTTACCCCGTTGGCAACAGGCGAGATTTCAAAAGTGGTGAAAGCCACCATTGACCGCAGCAACAGGGTGTTGACTTGGCCGCAGATGCAGCCTTGCCAAACGCCCGCCACCTGTTGTGCGGCAAACATCCAAATTACATCAACGCGGTGTTTCTGATCAAGCCGACCGCCAGGCCTTCAATTTCAAACGGGTCGCCGGGGTTGACCACAATCGTTTTGAAATCTGCGTTCTCGGGCATCAGCTCAATCAGGTTTTGTGTGCGTTTGTAGCGCTTGACTGTGACTTCGTCGCCCAAGCGTGCGACCACAATTTGCCCGTTTTTAGCGTCCTTGGCTTGCTTTACAGCCAGCAAGTCGCCGTCAATGATGCCGATGTCACGCATGCTCATGCCGCGTACTTTCAGCAGGTAGTCGGGCTGCTTTTCAAACATGCCCGCACCAAAACTGTAAGTTTGTTCAATATGCTCTGCAGCAAGAATGGGTGAGCCAGCAGCAACTCGTCCTACCAATGGCAGGACGAGTTGGGCCAGGCTTTGCAACGGCAGGGAAAACTGATGAAGTCGGGACTCGTTCAAAGTGCGTATAGCGCCGGCCCGCAAGCGAATGCCACGTGAGGTTCCGCTGACCAGCTCAATCACGCCTTTTCGGGCCAGCGCTTGCAAATGTTCTTCAGCGGCGTTGGCCGACTTGAAGCCTAGCTCAGTGGCGATTTCGGCACGGGTAGGCGGTGCGCCAGTGGTGGTGATGGCGCGCTGAATCAGCTCGAAAATCTGCTGCTGGCGTGCAGTCAGTTTGGGGCCATCGGCGGCTATATTTGACGACATGTTGGATGACAAGTTGGAAAAGTGATTCAAGGTGCTCATGGTTGCTGTCCTTGCGTTGCGATCGGTTTAAAAAATTGAGAAATTCTTAAGTAGGCTGTTTGAATATCCAGTAACTGTATTTTTAGCCAGCTTTTATGCAATTGCAAGTTATTTTTGAAGTATTTGTTTGATGCAACACAAAAAAATCGTTATTTTGGGAACCGGCGGCACCGTTGCTGGCATGGCGTCCCAAGCGGCCAGCCATATTGACTACACAGCCGCCCAGCTGGGCGAAAACCAAGTGGTGATAGCCATCAGAGGGTTAAAAACACATGCAGGCGTGTTGACTGAGCAGCGTGCACAAATTGACAGTAAGGACATGTCTTTTAAAGTTTAGACCGCATTCGTCAGTTGTGTGCAGCACCCACTGGCCAAATAAGATGTTCAACGCATGGTGATGTCTTATGGCAGCGACACACTCTAAGAAACCTTTGACTCTGGCGGTGGGGGCGGCATCGACTACCTAAGGAAATGCGCCTAAAGTTAACATACAATTGGCCGTTAGCCCAATATAAACAGGCGCAAGTAGCTATCTAAAACATAGCAATTTTGGGGCAACCTCACCCTTGACCATGAATTGAAATCGTTATGAATTACGCGGGAGTCAATGGGGCCGTGGTTGATGTGTTGCTTGCCCGCGGCGTGCCAGGGCTAGTCGTGGCGGGTACTGGTGACGGCATCGTCCATCAAGCTTCGGCGGCTGCTTTGCTGAGAGCGCAGACCCAGAATGCGCCGGTGGTGCGGGCCACGCGCTGCACGCAGGGCAGGGTACTGGCAAGAGTCGATGATCGCTTGCCCATTTTATGTGCGCTAATTCCGGTCAAGGCACGAATTGAGCTGATGCTCAGCTTGATGCTCACCAGCAGTTACCCGGCGCAATAGCCATGAACTTTTTTGCAGCGCTGAAGTCCAGCGTATGGGCTTATCCGGCTTTAGAAGTTATGCATATTTGCGGCATAGCGCTACTTTTGGGTAACCTGGTACTGCTAGAGATGCGGGTGTTTGGGCGTGGTGCGCAGCTCGACGTTAAAGCCTTAGCCAGTTTGAGTTTGGGCATTGCGGCGGCTGGGTTTTGCATGGCCGCAGCTTCGGGTTTGCTGATGTTTGCGTCTCAGGCCTCAGAGCTGCTGACCAACCGGGCTTTTACTTTGAAGATGATTTTATTAACTGCTGCCGGTTGCAATGCCGCTTGGTTTCACGGGCGAGCATCGCTTGACAAACTCGACTGGGTAGCCAAGGTGCAGATGGTGGTCTCCAGCCTGATTTGGCTGGCCGTGGTGGCTTGTGG
>JANMWH010000223.1:0-2643 GCA_031393945.1 Polaromonas sp.
CGGGCCAACTATCAGGTTGAACTTGGGGCTTGCCTTGGTGGCCGATGCACTGCCCGAGTTGGCCGGGTTGTTGCTGTTGACTTTAAAGTTGAAGTTGTCTACCCGCACCCCCGCAACCGTTCTTATTGAATCAGTCCAGGCGGTTTTGTTTTCGGCGTACAACCCCAAGCTGCGTTCGGTAATGGCGTCTTGCCGCGTAACCGACAACACTTGGCGTGCTGCCGTGCTGGTCAGCGCGTTGTTGATGCGGTCGTTTTGAAATTGCAAGCCCACGGTGTATTCAGACGCGCGGCCCAGCAAAGGCGCGTTCCAGGTGTGGCTTACGTTTGCGCCGACCGTGGTGCGGCGGTCTGGCTGACCAAACTGGTCGCCATTGACCGGATCGTCTAAAAAGTAAGTAAAGTTGGAGAACAAATCGAGCTTGTTTCGAATAACGTAAGCGTTGGCTTGCGTGAATGACGTGCCGCTGCTTTTGCGCCAATTGCCAGACAGGCTGTAACGGCTGGCGGCGCCGCCATCGGTTTGGTCTACTGCGTCAAACCGGCCTAACTCACCCGACAACACGGCGCGCAGCGGAATTTGATCCGTTGCGTGCCACTTGGCTTGGTACGCCATGGCGGTGACATTAAAGCCGTCGGACTCGCTACCCTGGCTGTAGCGCAACACGCCGTTTTTCTTTTTGAAGCTGTCGCCCACAGTAAAAGGGCCGTCTTTGTTCATCAGCTCAACCGCGTAAAGCAAATTGCCCCCTGAAACTTCAGGCGAGTCTGCCAGCAAAACTCTGGCGTATTTTTTTTGACCCAAACCCAGACTGAAAATACCTTTGTCGAGCTTGTTGGCATAGTTCACGCTGACTGAGCCTGCAGATGCAAAGTCGCCTTCTGCCGCATAAAACGGGCCTTTGCGGTAGTCCAGCAATGTTGCCAGTTCAGGGATTAAAAAATTCACGTCGGTCCAGCCTTGGCCGTGGCTATGGCTGCGCTGGTTGACCAGCATGCCGTCAATGGTGGTGCGCAAGTCGGTGCCGTGATCTAAATTAAAACCACGCAGGTAAAACTGGTTAGCCTTGCCTTCGCCACTGTGTTGGCTGACGATCAAGCCAGGCACGGCTTCTAGTACCTCACCAGGGCGGTAAACCGTGCGGGCGTCGAGTTGTTTATGGGTGACTACACCTTCGTTGGCGGTACCGGCTTCGCCTAGCACGCTGTTGCGTGAACCTTCTACGGTGACTGCACTCAAGCTGGGAACGGCTGTTTGTGCTGCTGCCACGCCGCACAAGGCAAAGAAGCCCGCCACAGCAGCAGTGATGCGATTGACTGTAAAAATATTCATGAAGTTGGCAGGCATGCGGCGCATTGAAATTAGGAAATGGGATGGGCGGCGGGTTGCGCGATGAGACAAGACAGGATTAATCGCGCTTTCGGTCTTGAATTTTAGCGCGGCGTGTCGGCTTGGGGCTGGTCGAATGCACCCAAACCGGGTTGCTGCAAGCCACGCCGTAACCTTGGCTACACGTCGCGCTGACGCTCAAAGCTACGATATGCCAAACGATTTTATGGAGACCTGACCTTGCCCCAATTAGCTGATTCAAAACTGCCGCCGGCGCCCTACCCCCATCTGCTGGCCCCGCTCGACCTGGGCTTTACCACGCTTAAAAACCGCGTGCTCATGGGCAGCATGCACACCGGGCTGGAAGACGGCCGCAAACATTTCCCGGCCATGGCGGCTTACTTTGCCGAGCGTGCGCGCGGCGGCGTGGGCTTGATTGTCACCGGCGGTTTTGCGCCCAACATTGCCGGCTGGACCAAACCGTTTGCAGGCATGTTGGCCTCATCAAGCGCGGCCAAGCGGCACAAGTTGGTGACCGATGCAGTCCATGCTGAAGGCGGCAAAATCGCCCTGCAAATTTTGCACAGTGGCCGCTACGGCTACCACCCGCTGTGCGTGGCCCCGTCGCGCATTCAAAGCCCGATATCGCCCTTCACACCGTTTGAACTGAGTGCCGCGGGTATTGAACGGCAGATTCGCGCATTCGTGCGCTGCGCCAGCTTGGCGCGTGAGGCGGGCTACGACGGCGTTGAAATCATGGGCAGCGAAGGCTATTTAATCAACCAGTTTTTAGTCAGCCACACCAACCACCGCACAGACGCTTGGGGCGGCAGCTACGCCAACCGCATGCGACTGGCCATTGAAATCGTTCGCCGCACGCGCGAGGCGCTGGGGCCAGACTTCATCATCATTTACAGGCTATCGATCATCGACTTGATTCCCGGCGGCAGCAGCTGGGACGAGGTCGTTGAGCTGGCCAAGGCGATTGAAAAAGTCGGTGCAACGCTCATCAACAGTGGCATTGGCTGGCATGAATCACGTGTGCCAACGATTGCTACATCGGTACCGCGCGGTGCCTTTACCTGGGTGACCAAAAAGCTGCGCACCGAGCTGCGGGCAGCAGGCCTAAACATCCCCGTCATCACTGGCAACCGCGTCAACATGCCTGAGGTGGCCGAGCAAGTGCTGGCGGACGGCAACGCCGACATGATCAGCATGGCGCGGCCGTTTTTGGCCGACCCCGAGTTTGTGAACAAAGCCGCGCAGGGCCGCAGCAACGAGATCAACACCTGCATCGCCTGCAACCAGGCGTGC
>JANMWH010000261.1:0-4431 GCA_031393945.1 Polaromonas sp.
AAGACGGCGTGGTGCTGGAAGCCGGCCCGCTTGCACAAATCATGGATTCGCCAGCGCATCCGTATACGCGCACGCTGGTGGCGGCGCAGGGCTAGTCTGCTATAAATAAAGAAGCTGCTGCGCCCGTATTTATTGCGCCAGAGGCTCATTTAACGTATTTTTTATGCGAATGGGCGCGTAGCCAGTCAGCAAAGGCGTCTTCTGTGATGTCGCCAGTGGCTACTGCGAGCATGGTGATCGTCGCGTCGGCTTGCGTTGCATCAAGCCGATACCCGTTCAGGTACAAAAATAAACCAGTCGCTAAAAACGCAGCTCGCTTGTTGCCGTCAACAAACGGGTGGTTTTTAGCCAACCCAACTGTGTAGCTGGCAGCCAGCGCCGCTACATCAGGCGGTGCATCGTCTGCTGCATAAGCTACTAGGTTCAGCGGGCGTGCCAGCGCGGAAACCAGCAAGCCTTCATCGCGCAAGCCTTCTCCACCGCCATGTGTTGCCAGGCTTTCTCCGTGCAACAGCATCAAGGCGGACTTGGTTATCCAGCGCCAAGTCATTTGGCGAGCTGGTGAAACGTGTCTTTGAAGTCACGCATGAAGGCGCGGCCAGCGGTGATTTCTTCTTCCAGCGCTGGGTCATAGGGCGTTAGCGTGTAGCCGTCAGGTGTTTCAGTTAAGAACACGCTTTCACCCTTGCCAAGCTTCAGGCGCGACAACGCCTCTTTTGGCAATACGACGCCAACAGAATTTCCAATTTGCGTGAGTTTGAGCATGTGCATGGCGTTCCCCGGTTATTACACACGTAATACTAAACGGATCAGGGTCTTCAGTCAAGGCAGGGTTAAAAAGTGGCGTCGCTGCACTTGCCCAATTGAGGGTTTACGCGCTATAATCCGACTTTCACGACCAAATGGGCGGGTTCACACCGCCCATTTTTTTTGGCCGATTGTTTTTACGTTTACCGACTTACAGGCATTTTTAGCATTTGAATGGCAGCCCTCAGCACCAACGAAACCATTGAGCAAACCGTCACCGGGCTTGGCTACGACCTGGTGGAAATTGAGCGCACCAAAGGCGGCTTGTTGCGCGTCACGATTGATTTGCCTTATGTTGCTGGCGCTGAGCAATTCATCAACGCCGAAGACTGCGAAAAGGTAACTCGTCAATTGGTGTTCGTGTTGGAAGTAGAAGGCGCTGCGTATTCCCGGCTTGAGGTGAGCTCGCCGGGTATTGACAGGCCTTTAAAAACTGAAAAAGATTTTGAGCGTTTTGCTGGTGAGTTGATTGACCTGACGCTGAAAGACTCAATTGGCGCAGCAGCAGCGGGAACGACGATTTCTGCAAACCAAAAAAAGTTCAGGGGAACGCTGGAGCGAACGGAACGTGCGGTAGCCGGCTGGCAAATCGTCTGGAGCGATGAGCCTGAAGTCAAGCCTGGCCAAAAAGTCAGCAAAAAGCGTGTGCCTGCACCGCTGCAGGCGCTGGGGTTCACGCTGGCCGAAATTCACCAGGCCAGGCTTGCGCCGGTGGTGGATTTCAAGGGCCGCAAACCGAAAAACGCGCCTGCTCCAAGCCCCGATCAGGCTAGTTGATATTGATATGAGATTCATGCAGATAAACGGTAAAAATTTTAGAATTTTGAGCGAAAGGTAAGTCAAATGAACCGCGAAATGTTGATGTTGGTAGATGCCATAGCACGCGAGAAAAACGTCGAGCGCGACGTTGTTTTTGGCGCAGTTGAACTTGCGCTGGCCCAGGCCACCAAAAAGATTTACACCGGCGAAGTTGACATTCGCGTGGCGGTTGACCGTGACAGCGGCAACTACGAGAGCTTTCGCCGTTGGTTGGTAGTGCCAGACGAAGCGGGCCTGCAAAACCCCGAAGCCGAAGAGCTGTTGACCGATGCGCGCGATGAAATCGCCGACATCGAAGAAGGCGACTACATCGAAAAGCCGATTGAAAGCATGCCAATTGGCCGTATTGGCGCCATGGCTGCCAAGCAAGTGATTTTGCAAAAAATTCGCGACGCAGAGCGTGAAATGCTGCTGACTGAATTCATGTCGCGCGGTGAAAAGATTTTTGTCGGCACCGTCAAGCGCATGGACAAGGGCGACATCATTGTGGAGTCTGGTCGGGTTGAAGGCCGTTTGCGCCGCAGCGACATGATTCCGAAGGAAAACCTGCGCTCTGGCGACCGGGTTAAAGCCGTGATCATGGAAGTCGACCACACGCTGCGCGGTGCGCCGATTATTTTGTCGCGCTCAGCGCCCCAATACATGATTGAACTCTTCCGCCAGGAAGTGCCCGAAATTGAACAAGGCTTGCTCGAGATCAAATCTTGCGCCCGTGACCCCGGGTCGCGCGCCAAAATTGCCGTGCTGTCGCACGACAAACGTGTTGACCCGATTGGCACCTGCGTTGGCGTGCGCGGCACTCGCGTAAACGGCGTGACCAACGAGCTGGCTGGCGAGCGCGTAGACATTGTGCTGTGGTCTGAAGATCCAGCGCAATTCGTCATTGGCGCGCTGGCACCGGCCAACGTGTCGTCCATTGTGGTCGACGAAGAGCGTCACGCGATGGACGTAGTGGTTGACGAAGAAAACCTGGCGATCTCCATCGGCCGGGGCGGTCAAAACGTGCGTCTGGCAGCCGAGCTGACCGGCTGGAAAATCAACATCATGACGGCTGATGAGTCAGCCGTTAAGCAAGCGTCTGAGACCGACACCAGCCGCAAGCTGTTCATGGAAAAGCTTGACGTTGACGAAGAAATTGCCGACATTCTGATTGCCGAAGGCTTCACCAGCCTGGAAGAAGTGGCTTATGTGCCGCTGCAAGAAATGTTGGAGATTGAGTCGTTTGATGAAGACACCGTCAATGAACTGCGTACACGCGCAAAAGACGCATTGCTGACGATGGAAATCGCCAAAGAAGAAAACGCTGATGGCGTGTCGCAAAACCTGGCCGACGTAGCGGGTATTACCCCGCAACTGGTCGCCAAGCTCACTGCGGCTGGCATTGCTACCCGCGACGATCTGGCCGATTTGGCTACAGATGAACTTACCGATATCACCGGCCAGTCTACGGACGAAGCCACCGCCCTGATCATGACGGCGCGCGCGCATTGGTTTACCGATGACGCTGAAGCAGACGCTGCTGCTGATGCAGTCGCAGCCGAGGCTGCAAAGCCCGCAGCTGCAAAAGAGCAATGATCATGAAGGCCTCCCAGGAAAACCAAATATGTCAAGTACCACCACCGTCGCTGAATTCGCAGCTGAACTGAATAAATCCACCGCCGCATTGATCGAGCAATTGGTCAAAGCGGGGGTGACCAATGTCAACGCGAATGACGCGTTGTCAGAGTCCGACAAGCAAAAACTGCTGGGCTTTTTGCAGGCCAGCCACGGCACTGCATCTACCGAGCGCAAAAAAATCACGCTGGTGAAAAAATCGACCAGCGAAATCAAGCAGGCCGATGCCACTGGCAAAGCGCGCACGATTCAAGTTGAAGTGCGCAAAAAACGCACCTTCATTAAACGCGAAGACGGTGCGGACGCGCCTGCGGATGAAGCAGTGGCCGACGCTATTGCGCCGCAAGATTCTCGAGTCGACGACGCAGAATTGCTGCGCCGCGAAGGTGAGGCCAATCGCCACGCCGAGTTGCTGCGCCGCCAGGAAGCCGACCTGGACGAGAAGCGCCGCCTGCGCGAAGAGCAAGACGCGAAAGCGCAAGAACAAGAGCGCCTGGATGCTGAAAAAATTGCTGCGGCTGTAGCCAAGGCGGCCGAAGCGTTTGAAAAGGTCAAACCCGCCACTAGCAAGAAAGCAAAAGAAGCGGCGGCGCTCGCCGCTGCTCAAGAGACTGCGGCACCTAAGGTCTCTACAGAAGAAGCCAGCGCTGCTGCTGAGGCTGCTGCCGCGCTTGCCGCCGCGCAAGCCAGCGCAAAAGCAAAAGCAACCGCTGAATTCCAGGCAGATGCTGCCAAGTCCATCGACTTGCAAGATCGTCGCAAAAAAGCCGAAGCTGAAGCCGAGGGCATTCGCGCGATGATGAACGCGCCCAAGCGCGTTTTGGTGCCGCACGTCGACCCAAAAGCCGTCATCAAAGGCACGCTGCACAAGCCTGCCGTGGTGCCGGGGGCAGTCAAGCCGGGTGCAGCTGGTGCGGCGGGCAAAAAAGAAATCAAGTCAGAAAACTTGTCGTCGACCTGGAAAGAAGACGCCGCCAAGAAGAAAGCGCTGCCAACACGCGGCGCGCCGTCTGCCCCCGGCCGCGGTAATTTCCGGGGTGGCGCACGTGGCGGTAGCCGTCGCGGCAATGACCGTGATGCGCGTCCTGAGTCAAACTTTGTAGCACCGACTGAATTCAAAGTCATTGAAGTCCACGTGCCTGAGACGATTACCGTGGGCGAGTTGGCTCACAAAATGAGCGTCAAGTCCAA
>JANMWH010000350.1:0-6300 GCA_031393945.1 Polaromonas sp.
CGTTTTTCGTTTTTCGGCATTGGCAGCTATTTAACGGCGGACATGAGCGGCGGGCCAAAGGCCGCTTCGCGCCCTTTGGCCCGCCGCTCATGTCCGCCGTTAAATAGCTGCCAATGCCGAAAAACGAAAAACGGAGAAACGGGTTCAAGTCTCTCAATATCAGAGGCGAGATAGCCTCCAGCTTAATAAAATCGGGCATGAGCAGCTATCAATTAAATAGTAGTTTTTCGAAAATCGACTTGCCGCTGCGCAAAAACTGCGCGTTATCCAACTCTCATCAACGCATTAGGGGAGCCGATACGCAGCGAAGTCAGCATCACCCTCAAACGCATATCGGCTGTACCAAGCCCGCTCGCTCATGCCCGCAGCGTTAACGGTAGTTGCAAAGCTCGTGGTGATTTGCTCGATGTGCCGTCGAAAGCAGAGGGAGCAAAAGGCGGCGTTTGAATATTTCAGCTCGGCGTATTACAATGTCGTACAAGATGATCATCCCCCAGTGATTTTAGGAGCCCGCCATGCAAACCACACTAACTGTCCGAATTTCAAGCATCGAAGCGCAAAACCTGGACGGTTTGTGTGCCAGTGCGGGCAAGTCACGCAGCGAGGTCGTGCGTGACGCCTTGCGCGCCTACCGGCTGCGTGAGTCGCTGCGCCAAAGCCAGGCCCAGCTTGCGCCGCTGGCGCGCCGCGCAGGGTGGTTGACTGAAGAAGACATCTTGCAAGACGCTGCACTCAACTGATTCATGAAGGTTTTCTTAGACACCAACGTCTGGTTGGCTGCAACGATTTTTTCAGGGTTGTGTGAGGAGCTGCTGCTCGTATGCGCTGAACGCGGTGGGCTGTACAGCAGCTTGTTGATTCAAGTCGAAGCGCATGAGGTTTTAAAGCGCAAATTCCCCAAGACCCTAAACGCATGCGACTTGTTTGATGCGTCTTTTCAGGCGGCGCAATTGATTGTTGACTGCTTAGAACCCCAAGACGACAACGACCGCCGCCTGGTGGCTGCCGCTATTGCAGCCGGCATGGATCTGTTTGTGACAGGTGATAAAAGAGTGCTTGGCTGGGCGGCTGATAAGAGCATGTCTGGCAACTTGAAAATTGTGTCGCCTAGACAAGCCTGGACTGTTCTGTCTTGAGGGTTTGCGCGGATTTCCCGCCAAGCAGCAAGTCAATGAAAAACAGTGTGAGGTGTTAATGCAGTATTCAAAATAGCCTGAAGCCCAATAAAACAGGGTGCAAGCAGCTATGAATTAAATAATAAAAATCTTGGGCGCACTTGCCCTTGCGCATCATCAGCGCGCATCACGCAGGTGGCCGGCGTGCACTCGGGCTTCGTAGTCGGTCAGACGGCTGTCAAAAAACGCATAAATTTCGTTCATTGAAACACCAATGCCAACTGCGTTCAGCCCCTCGTCGCGTTTGTCCAGCGGTATCAGCCCACGCAAGATCAGGCGTTCCATTTCGCCGTCTTGCGTGCCGTCTGCCAAGCGTTCGATGGTGTCAAAAAAAGCTTCAATCGTGAAGTTGTGATCGCGCATCAACACCATCAGGTCAAATAAATCGCGTGAGCGGACACGGTCTTGCAACACCAGGGTTTTGGCCGTTTTTAGTGCGTCTAGTGACAGCACGGCAAATGCGCAGCCCTTTTGCAAGTCACGCGGGCAGCTTTGCCAAAAAGCAAATCGCTTGGGTTGCTCATTAGGGTTGGCTGCAAAAAATGTGACCTTCACGCCGTCGATGTTGTAGTCACGGGCATAGTCTGCCAAACGCTCACCAGTGTTGATGCGAAAGCTTGACTCTTGCGCTGAGTCAATCACCAGATCGGCCTTGCAGCCCTGCTTGTGAAGGGATCTGATCAGCGCATCAATTCGCATCAAGGGCAATTTGCCGTCGCGCTCGCAAAAAATAAAATCGAGGTCATTGCTTAGGCGGTGCGCAACGTGCAGCGCCAGCGCTGTGCCGCCGATCAGTAAAAAGCCTGTGGCTAACTCGTTGCTTGCCAGCGCTTGAAAGACCGCCTGCGTCTGCGGTGGCAGGCTATGGGTTTTAAACATGCGCTATTGCCTGTTGCAGGCCACGTTGAATGCCGGGCATCAAGCTGCCCAACACGCCAGTTGTCAGGTCAATGCCCAAGTCTGTGGCGGCAAGCCTGACCCGCTCATGTCCGTAATGCGCAAAGGTTTTGGACACATCCATGAATCGGGCCTTATCCAACACTTTGCCAATCAAAGCTGTATCGCTGATGGCCGGGTTTGACCAGTCATAGGGAAAGTCGAGCCCCAATTTTTTTGACGGGCTTGCTGCAGCTTGGGGTCGTTCTGGCATCAGCTGGGCAACGAATTTAGGCGTACGTGCGCGTTTGCGTGGGGTGCGCTGCTGCGCTGCTTGAGCCGCCATTGTGGAAAAAGGCAACTGCTCAGGTTGACCCAGGGCTAGCAAGATAGCCGCATAGTGCGCCATTCCGCCCTGCCCAGTTGACTCGATTTTGCGCAGTGTGCTGTAGGCCACGTTGGCGCGGCTTGCTAATGCCAACTGCGTGAGGTTTTGCTTTAGGCGTTCTTGTGCAATGTGCTGCCCGAGTGTTGCCAGTAAGCTTGTTTCGTAATTAATTGTCATATAAATAGCATTTAACGTTTCCGATCATTGTAAATTTTAGCAATTAAACGATACATGAAGGTTTTGAATCGCTCACTCGGGTATTCGAGAGTGGCGCGGCTAGGGCTATTTCACAGATGATCAGCTGATACGAATCCACTAGGAGTGAGCGATGCGCAGCGAAGTCACCATTGCATTCAAAGGCACGCCACCCGTGCGAATCGATCTGGATGAAGTGCAACCGATGCCGCATGACGTGGCGCGTTGGTGGCTGGACGATCAGTTCACGCAAATGGGTTGCGAGCCGCTTCGGCCGACGGGCAAGCTGCTGACGGCTGACAAGGTTTTGGTGGTGGCGCAGGCCGCTGGGCTGGCCAAGTTCAGTGAGGCAAAGTGGTCCCAAGAATTTGCCCGGGCCGCCAGCGCCGCACTGGGCAAGCCGGTGGTGCATCTAGATGTGGCGGCAATGAGCATTACTTACTGAATAGCAGTTGGTAGTTGCTATATTAAATATAGCTGCTCGCGCCTGTATTTATTTGGCTACAGACCGTTTTTATATTGAATTCTGGCTATTTCAGGCATGTAATCGACCTAAATCGGGTGGAAGGCCCAAGCCCGCCTGTTGGCCGCTACTGCAGCGTCTGCACAGGCGATTTTCGGTGCAGCAAAAACTGGTTGCCCAGCGCGTCGCTGCCGTCTAGTGCCACGGGTGAGCTGCGAAATTGCAGGGCTTGCCCGGTCCATTTGGCTACCCAAAAGCGGTAGGCATCTAGCCCGGCTGGTGTGTGGTGCACCGCCAGCACGCCTACCAAGTGGTGCCCCTTGACCACGATGGAATGCAGCTCGGTGATGCTCTGCGCGTCTTGCAGGCCAATAAACGCCACCATCTGAAGCGACCTCCAGAACTGGCCCAATGCGAGCGACTCTTGCATGAAGCAGAGCCGGTTATTTGTTACGGCGACCAGCACGCGCGGGCTGTTTTCAGGGTTGATCAAGGCAAACTGTGTGGCCGCCAACCCGGTGCTAACCAAGCGGCCTGCTGCGCCCAGGTTTGCATCGACCAGGTAGCTCCACACAAAGCCGTCTGGGCCAATGGCAAAGGCTTCGTCTTGGGCATCAGCATTGCGGTTGACCATCAGCCCTTTCCAGATGGGCGGGTAGTCATCGCCCGGGGCGGGCTCAGTGGTAATGTGGAAATGATTCGTCATGTGCACTTTGATTTTGAGTGGGGTGCAGCGGCCAGCCAGCTGCATTTTGCTGATGAATCAAGTGTCTGGCCGATCAGCTGCCAGCGCGTACAAACACCCCTTTAGAAACCTTAAAAGTCCTTAAACTCATCGAATGGCGACCCTTTCGAGTTACTGATGCAAGAACTCAGCTTTTCAAGCTTTGTACTGCGTCCGTACGAGCGGCAATTGGTGTCCAACGGCGCGGTGTTACCGCTGGGCGCACGGGCTTTTGATGTACTGCGGGTGCTGGCCCAACGCGCGGGCGATTTGGTCACCAAAAACGAGCTGCTTGAGCAAGTCTGGCCCGGCCTAGTGGTGGAAGAAAACAACTTGCAGGTGCACATATCAACCCTGCGCAAGTTGCTGGGCGCCAGCCATATTGCCACGGTGGCGGGCCGGGGCTACCGCTTCACGGGGCGAGTCAGCTCGCTGAGCGCGATGAACCCGGTAAACGCGACGGGTACAGCGCCCGTGCCGCTGGCCAGCGCATTTGTGTCTACTGCTGCGTCGCGTGCCATCGCCGTGCTGCCGTTTGCCAATTTAAGCGGCGACGAGACCCAAGAGTACTTCTCAGACGGGCTGGCCGAGGACATCATCAGCAAGCTGACCCGCTCGCCCTGGCTGTACGTGATTGCCCGCAATTCGTCTTTTGCCTACCGCGCCATTGACACGCCTCTAGCCGAGGCTTGCCAGGCGTTGGGCGCGCGCTATGTGGTGAGCGGCAGCGTGCGGCGCAGCGCCAAAACCATGCGAATCAGCGTTCAGTTGGTCGATGGCCCCAGTGGGCAGTCGTTGTGGGCAGAAAAGTTTGACCGCTCGCCAGATGATTTGTTCGATGTGCAAGAAGCGATAGCCGCCAGCATTGTGGGCGCGATTGAGCCCGTGTACCTGCGCCGTGAAGAGCAGCTGACCAATGCCATGGCTGCACCTGACATGCGCACCTGGGACTGGCTGATGCGCGGTCGCTGGCATTTTTGGCGATCCACCCGCGAGCACTTGGGCCACGCCCAGCGTTGCGCCACCAATGCGCTCGAAATTACGCCGAACGACCCAGCCTGCCTGTGTTTAATGGCTTTTACCCACATGTCTCGGGTGTGGGCGGGTTGGTCTGACAAGCCCAAAGACGACATTGTGGAAGCGGCCCGGTTGGCCCTGCGCGCTGTTCGCGAGAACGACCTTGATGCCAATGCCCACTTCACGCTGGGCACGGCGCTATCGTTTACGGGCGACTACGGCCAGGCCATTGCCGAGCTGCGCCACGCGCTAACGCTGTACCCTGAATTTGCCGCTGCCGCAGGTGAGCTGGGCCGCTTGCTGGCTTTTTCGAGTCTTCCGGGCGCCACGCAAGAAGCGGTGGAATACGTGCTGCAAGCTATTGACGCCAGCCCGCAAGACCAGCACCTGAGCCTGTGGATTCGCACCCGCGCCATTGCCAGCTACATCGATGGCGACTTTGCGGCCGCTGCCCGCTATGCCGTGCAGGCCACCGCCCGGCGGCCCGACTGGTTTTTTAACTACTACTGCAGCGCCGCCTGCTTGGCGGCTGCGGGGGACTTAACCGCCGCCCGCCGCGCGGTTGACCAAGCCAAAACCTTTGGCCCCTACCCGCTGCAAGCGCTGCGCATGGGCCACCCGTTTGCTGACCGCAAGTTGCTGGAGCAGTTTGTGGGCCATTTGAAGATGGCGGGCTGGGAAGGCTGAAAGTGCTTAAAAACGGTCAAAATGACATGCAATTAGGTGTCTAGCCCAATAAATACAGGCGCAAGAAGCTCCTAAAATAATAGCGTTTGGCGATCTGTGACTCTCGATTTGTAGCTTGCGACCAACAGCCTTATCGCTTGCGCGACACCAGAGTTTTAGTAGGGGCGAGCCGGGCGGGGCACTTACATGCTTCCTACTTCGCTTAACCGTTTCAGCCCTTAGAAAAATGCAGCGCCGCCGCGGCCACAGTTTCTTCAATGTCTGCAGCGCTGTGCATGGCACTGACAAAACCTGCTTCATACAGCGCCGGGGCGTAGTAAACACCGCTGTCTAAATTGGCGTGAAAAAACCGATTGAAAGCTGGGCTGTCGGTGGTCATCACGGTGGCGTAGTTTTGCGGCAGCTCGTTCATCAAGAAAAAGCCAAACATGCCGCCTTCACTGTCGCCGCAAAAATCAACGCCTGCTGCCTTGGCAGCGCCGGTCAAACCTGTCACCAGGCTGCGCGTGCGCAGGCCCAGTGCGTCGTAAAAGCCGGGTTTTTGCACTTCACGCAGCGTGGCCAGCCCGCAGGCAGTGGCCACCGGGTTGCCCGACAACGTGCCCGCTTGGTAAACCGTGCCCATGGGCGCCAAATGCTCCATCACGGCTTTGCTTCCGCCAAAAGCCGCCAGCGGCATGCCTCCGCCGATGACTTTGCCCATCACGGTCATGTCAGGCTGAAAACCCGGAATGCTCTTGGCGTACACGCTTTGTGCGCCGCCCAGGGCAACTCT
>JANMWH010000359.1:0-2616 GCA_031393945.1 Polaromonas sp.
GACTTCATGCGCGCCGGGCGCGGCGACTGGCTCACCAAAATCGGCGCAGACGGCGTGCAAACCATCGCCAGCAAAAGCCGCGGCCAGGGCATAGCCATCAAAGTCATCAGCGGCCACATGCCCGCGCTGTACGCAGCAGCCGTGGTGGCACTAGAGCAACTCGGTTGGCTGGACGACGGCCAGCGTGAGATTTTAAAACCGTGGGGCGGGCAAACGCTGCGCAACGCGCGTGGCAACCCGGTTGGGGAGATTCGGGCTGCGTTCGCGCTAAAAATAGCTTAGATAGGGATAAATAAACGCTGTAGCCCATTGAATATGGGCGCAAGCAGCTCTGTTTTACATAGCAGTCTGAATGACGCGCTAAGCCTTCAGCACCACCCGATACCGCGCTTTGCCTGCGCGCAAGTGGTCAACGGCGGTGTTCACATCAGCCATTGCAAACTGCTCAACCTGCGGCGCAATGCCGTGGCGCACGCAGAACTCCATCATCTGGCTCAGCACCACGGGTGATGCAGTGGGCGATGCTGAAATACTGCGCTGCCACGACAGCAACCCACGGCTTAGCACCTTCATTGCCTCCGTCACCACACCCACCATGTGCAGCCGGCCCTTAGGCACCAACGTGGCCAGCAGGTCGTCCCACGCCAAGCTGGCACCGGCAGTGATCAACAACACATCAAACTGCCCAGCCAGCGACTTGAGCTCTGCCGCATCGACGCTAGAAACGCTGCGATGCGCGCCGAGCGCCAGCGCTTCTTCGCGCTTAGATGCGCTCGACGTGAACGCCGTCACCTCGCAGCCCCAAGCCTTGGCAAATTTAACCGCCAAGTGTCCCAGGCCACCAATGCCCACCACGCCGACCCTGTCGGTGGGTTTGATGTCATGAATCACAAAAGGCAAAAAGGCCGTGCCGCCGCCGCACATCAACGGTCCGGCAGAGGCAGGGTCCAGCCCGGCGGGCAGCGGTATCGCCCAGCTCCAGTGGGCACGCACCTTGTCGGCAAAGCCGCCATGCCGCCCCACGATGGTGGGCTGGCGTTTGCTGCACAAATTTTGCTCACCGCCCAAGCAGTGGTGGCAATATTGGCAGCTTTTGCTGTGCCACCCTAGGCCCACCCGCTGCCCCACGCCGCGGCCCTTGGCCTGCGAGCCCACCGCCACGATGGTGCCCACCACCTCATGGCCTGGCACGACCGGGTAACTAACGGGAAACCACTCGCTGTCGATCATCGCCAAGTCAGAGTGGCAGACGCCGCAGTACTCCACCGCAATTTCAACGTCCTCGGCGTCCATCTGACCGGGGTCAAACTCAATCGGCTGCAAAGGCCCGCCGCTGGTGTGAGCGGCCCAGCCGTTAAATTTGGTCATGTGAGTTTCCTGTAGTAGTTTGGCATCGACTATAAGGTTGGACGAAAGGGTAGTCTGTTCTTGGCACCTGGGAAATGCCGCAAGTAACGGGCGCGACTAGCTAAGGTGCGCAGATGTTTGCCACTTAGGCCCACTAGTGTTTTAAGTTGAACAGGCAATCGACGGTGACTGACTTTACAAAGGTTCTTGGCCTGACCAAATCTTTACCGCGAACCACTGCTCTTTAAGACGCCCGCAATGACCTAGGCATAAACAACAGCATCGGGCTTAACCGGCCCGTAGCACTGTTAGCGGCCGTAGCTTTGTTAAAACTACAAAAAACCGCGCTGCTTCGCCTCAAAAACCGCCTGTCCTTTTGAGTTCACTTGCAGCTTTCGATAAACGTTGCGCAGGTGTGCAGTGACGGTGTGCCAAGTGATGCCGAGTATTTCGGATACCTCCCCATAGCTCATGCCCTTTTCAATCAATCGCAACACCTCTAGTTCACGCTCGCTTAGCGGATTGTCTATTTTTACGATGAAGTCCTGCTTTTTACTGTTGAACCTTTTGATGACTGAGCGGGCAACTGACGGACTGATCGGGGAGCCGCCCTCATAAAGTTCAATAATGTGCAGGGCAATCTCCTCGCAGGGCGTGTCTTTAAGCAAATAACCGACGGCGCCCGCTTCCAGACTGGTGAGCACGTGCTCCTCGTCCGCAAATACAGTGACAACCATCGCTAGCGCCGCAGGGTATTGGGCCGTCAACCATTTAATGACCTCCCGACCATCCCTGTCCGGTAGCCCAAGGTCAATAAGCATGACATCTGCAGGCCGCTGCTGGGTCAGCTCAATGGCCTGAGCTGCTGTGGACGCGGCAAAAAGTAGCGACAGCCTGGGATGGGACCGAACCGCAGCCTCGAAACGAGAGCGCACATGCGGCTCGTCCTCAACGATCGCCACGGTGATGGGAACCGTTGAGTTGCGTTCGGCATTTCTCTGGGATAAGCGCTGTTCCAACATTTTTAGCCTTTAAAACGTTAGCAAGTTAGCGTCAGCCTGGAACATATATCGAATGGAAATGATAGCTGAGCTGAGGGCGCATAAAGCGGCTGCAAAGCTCCACATCCCCATTTTTAGGGATGTATTGGCGAGATTACGCAAACTTTGGGGATAGGCAGCGTTGCATAGGTCGTGAACACTTACATGCACCGAACGTCACAAAAACCGCTTTGTTTTAGCTTTTTGTCCCTGACTCAACTTTGAAAGT
>JANMWH010000382.1:0-6830 GCA_031393945.1 Polaromonas sp.
AGCAATTGGCAAAAGAGCGGGAACAACTTGCCAATAAAGCGACTGAAGATACTGCCGAAAAAGCGAAGTCGTCACCCACGCCTGAAAATTGATTTGAGTCAGTCCACAAGCACGCTCAAAGCGACGAAAAACAGCTAGAAAACCTGATTTTCAATACTTAATAGGGCTGTAGCCCAATAAATACGGGCGCGAGCAGCTATACATTAAATAGCAATTTCAGGGTCGCGAAAACTTGCTGGCTGGCCCTACTTCAGCCTACCTACTTCAGCCTACCTATTTACCGGGCCTTGTCCGCTTCGCGCCGACGCTCGTCCATCAGCCGCCGTTCAACGCAGGCGGGGTGCTGGGCAAACGCGGGCTTGGCGCATTGCTCGGACATGCAGCTTTGAAAGCCGAACATGACACGGTCTTCGCACGCAGCGCGTGGCCCGCCACCACCGCCCGTTAATGCGGCGGTCGCGGTTTTAGGTTTTGGCGGCGCGGGAGTAGCTTCGCTGGTTACAGTGGTCTCGCTCTTGGCCGGTTTGTCTTTTTCTGGCGTCGTTTTTTTGGCGGCAGCAGACGCCGCTTGCCGCGCCGCATAAGCTGCCTGGCGCAGTGCAGCGCTGGCCGGTGTGATGGGTTTCGGTGCAACAGATGCCGCAGCGCTGGCGGCAGAGCTGGCGATGGCCAACGGCGTAGCCAACCCAGCCGCCCCTGACGCCGCTGTAACGGTTGCTGCACTTGCTGCACTTGCTGAATTGGCAGATGCCTCAGCGGCCGGCAATGATGCCGATGCAGCGGCTAATTTGGCTCCAGAATCAACGCCCTTGGCCAGCACCGCCGTTTCGCCTGGCCCCAAGCCCATCGCGCCGAAAGACGCCGAAGCTGAGGATGCCGCCGACGCTGCCGTTGATGACGCAGCTGATGCAGCTGTCAATGCGGCCGGTGGTGCGCCCGTGTCAAGAGGTGCTAGGGTGCTGGGTGATCGCAGCTTCAAGCCGATACCGGCTGCCGCCAACACGGCTGCGCCAAGAACCGCCCACAACACCCGGTGGCTCTTGGCGGGTATCGGTGCGACTTTCCCAGCAGCAACGGCAGACTTCGAGCCCAAGCCCGTGCCTGAGCCCGACGCCGACTTCCTGGGAGACTTGATCAAAGTGCTGTCAGCACCAACAGCGCCGACAGTACCCACAGACGCCGCAGAACCCAAATGTGGACTGGCTGAGCGCACATCGGCCGGGGCCGATGCGCTGGGCGCCGCCCCACCGCCACGCGGAGCCAACACGGTTTCGTCCGTAGAAGCGTCCGCATCCGACTTGCTTTGCGAATCAGACGTGGGCACCACGCCCATTTGCCGCAAGCGGCGGCGCGCTAGGTCGGCGTAAATGCCCGACGGAAATTTATACAAAAACTGCTGCAAGTCGTCGACGTCTGCCGAATCTTTAACGTCTTTCCAGTACACCAGCTCAACTTCTTGCGAGACGATGGATGTGCCCGCGCTGGTGCCCGACGTGCTGATGCCAGAGCGCGACGCGATCAGCGATTCGCTGGCCAGCATGGTCGCGGTCCAGGTGGCAGTGGCGCCGCGCGCGGGCACTACGCCGGCTGGTACCACCGTCGCGTCAGTGGCATCTTTGCTGGCCAGCGCCAGCGCATCGGCGAATTCATCAGCACTTGAAAAGCGCTGGTCACGTGACTTTGCCAGAGACTTTGCCACCACGGCGTCCAACGTAGGCGGCAGGCCGCGGTTGTGAAACGTGGCAGCTGGCGGCGTGAGTGAGACGATGTTTTGAATCACTGCAAAGTCGGTGTCGCCGTCAAACGGGCGCTTGCCGGTCAGCAGCTGGTAGAGCACCACGCCAGCAGCAAACAAGTCGGCCCGCGCGTCAATCGGGCGGCCTTCCAGCTGCTCAGGCGACATGTATTTGAGGGTGCCGACAATCGAGCCCTGCGTGCGCGTGGCGTCGCCAGAGTCTTGAATACGCGCAACGCCAAAATCGGCCAGCTTGATTCGCCCATTGGCCTGCATCAGCAAATTGGCGGGCTTGATGTCGCGGTGCACAATTTTTTGCTTGTGTGCGTAGCTCAGCGCCGACAGCAAGTCGGTCATGATGCCAAGCGTTTGCGCCAGGGTGTAGACCTCGCCCTTGTCCAGGTGATGCTTCAGGTCGTCACCTTCAACGAACTCCAGCACCAAAAAAGCAATGTCGCCGTCGCGGTCTGAGTCGTACACGCTGACGATGTTGGGGTGCTGAAGGCGCGCTGCTGAATGGGCTTCAGTTCTGAAGCGAATTTCATATTCTTTTGCGGCCTCGTCCGACAGGTTGTCAACCTTGATCGTTTTGATGGCCACGCGGCGGTTAAGGTTAGGGTCGCGCCCTTCGTAAACCAGCCCCATGGCGCCTTTGCCCAGCACGCGAATGAGGTCATAACGACCGAGTTTTTTAAGGCTCATGGCAAACACACAACGAACACGGCAACCCAATGGAAAAATAGCAACTTAATATGCAGTTGTAAGCCAACGTATTATCCGCGCTTTCCCCCATGAAACTTACAAAACGCGGCTGCGGGCCTACATGCGCGCCACCTTAAACGCAAGAAAATCAGCTTTTTAGTGAAAAAGTAATCACTGGCGCGCCCTCATCGCCTAGCTCGCAGCCCGGCACGATGTGACCGGTACCAGACAAATAACACTCGGTGCGGCGCAGCAAAACCCCATTACTCGGACTGCCCAAGTACACCCAGGTGCCGTAGCTAGATGCATCGGTCAGCACGAAATTGCCACCGCGCCAAGCCAGCGTGGCGTGCAAGCGGGACACACGCGGATCATTGACGGGCAATCCCGCATCAAGCGCCCGCCCAATGGTGAGCTGCCCGGTTTGGGCATTGCACAGCACTGTTTTGCCACCAAAACCAAGCTCCAAACTGACGGCTTTGCTGGCGGTATACATAGACCGGCCGGCCATGGTGGCTTCTTCATCGCGCCCGGCTTGCCACTCAACCCGGTACACGTGGCTGGCCTCGGCCCGGCCGCGCAAATACATCGGCCCCAGGCTGCGTAACAGCATTTTTTGCAGCGGCAGCAAAGCAGACCAGACGTTTTCAGTCGTCAATATTTGTCCGCCACCCGCCAGGTCGGCCAGCCGGGCAGCCGAATTGACGGTGTCGCCAAAGCAGTCGCCGTTTATTTCAACCACCTCGCCCGCGTCCATGCCAATCTGCACTTCGATGGGTGCGCCAGCGCCGCCTGCAATCAGCGGTGTGTCAGCCAAGTTTTTTTGAATGCTGACGCATGCCGCCAACGCGTCGCCACCGCTTTGAAAGACAACAAATAGTCCGTCGCCGAGCAACTTGACGACCCGGCCCTGGTGCTGCTCAAACGCGCGCTGCAAGTCTTTGGTCAGCTGCGTGACGAAAGTAGATGCGGCCGCATCACCCAACCTTTCATACAGGCTGGTGCTGCCGACAAGATCAGCAAATACAACGGTGGTCATGGGGAAAGAAGGTCAAGCAAAATGAAGAATCAATGTAGCACAAGGCATGGCGCGAAAAGCTCGGCAAACCTTAAGCAAATTCAAGCAAAGCCGTCCCACAGTAGCTTGCAGCCCGTCACCAACATGCCGCCGTACAGCACCCGGTAAAACACGCGCTGGCTGATGTGCCGCGCAATGCGCACACCGGCCCACACACCCACTGGCGCCAGCGGCAGCAGCACCAGTGAGGTGCTCAGGTTGCGCATATCCAGCAGGCCCAGCCAGGCGTAGGGAATCCATTTGGACAGATTCACCACGAAGAAGAAAAACGCCATGGTTGCAGTGAATTTGACGGGCGACAGCCGAAGCGGAATCACATACGCGTTGATGGGTGGGCCACCCGCGTGCGCCACAAAGCTGGTAAAGCCAGACGTTACAGCCAGCAGCGCGCCCAGCCATTTGGGCGGCGGCGCGCTGCCTGGCCGGGGGGGGGAAAGCAGGCGCTGCGCCAAAAACAGCAGCGTAAAAGCACCCACAATTGCCGCCACGGCCTGGGCGTTCAACACCTTGAAGAGCAAAGTGCCGATCACCGTGCCCACCAGACCAAAGGGCACTAAAAACCGCAGTAAAGCAGGGTCAAAGTCTTTGCGAAAAGCCGCCATGCCGAGCAAGTCCATCAGCAGCAGCACCGGCATCAAAATGGCAGCGGCTTGCGGCACTGTGATGGCAAACGCCATCAGCGGTACCGCCAGTGAGCCAAAGCCCGCGCCGAACCCGCTTTTGCTAATGCCCAGCAGCAGCACAGCGGGCACGGACACCGCGTAAAAAAGTGGGTCAGTGATCACTAGGTAACTCAACCATCATGCGAATGCCGCTGACGAAGCCTGCTGGCGCCCAACCGAGCTAATGGTAGGCAGGGTAGCAAAAAATGATGGTGTATACAAGTCAATTGCTATTAAATAAAGAGTTATTAGCCCCTGAATTCATTGGGCTAAGCAGGTAAATAGCGCTGAAAAAAAAACGAATCGCCCGGCGTGTCAAGGCTTGGCAGCAGCCGCCGCTTTAGGCGTCACATTCGGTTTGATGTTGCCGCAATCGGTGCCTAACCACTTACCCGAGCCGTCAATGGTGTTGGTTTGCGGCTTACCTTTGCCGTTGCCGTTGCCATTGCCTTCGTCGGCGCTGCTGATTTTCATATTCATGGTGTACGAGCTGTCGTTGGGGAAATTGAATTGCCCTTCGCCGGTGGACGACGGATTCGTACAAACGTACTTGAACTTCATGCTGGTACTGGTTTTTTCAGTGGTGGTGCTGGTGCAATTGCCTTGTGTTTGAACTGGCAATTGGCTGCGCTCGACCATTTCTTTGGTGATGCAAGACTTCGCCGTTACCGCGCCTGGTGGGCTAGACAGGTTCAAGCCCTGCTTGCCCATCATGGCCTCCATTTGCTTGCGCTCGGCGGGCGACATGCTGGCCAGTTGCTTTTGAAGGTTGGCCATGGCTTGGTCCATTTCGGGACTGCCGCCCATTTTGCTGGTGACTTCCCACAAGCCGGGCTTGCTGGTTTGGGCGTGTGCGCAAACTGGCAGCAGGCTTGCTGCGCTTGCTGCGACCAGCGCCAGGGTTTTCAAAGCTTTCATCACTGTCCTTTCAAGTTTTCTGGTCGAAGAACGTCTTGGCGATTATTCAGCGCCGTTGCCGCAAACACAACCAGAGCTCTAAACAGCCAAAACCAGGCCAAAATTGGCATAAATTATGCCGTTTGACCAATAAATACGGGCGCGAGCAGCTATAAATAACATAGCGTATACCGCCCCACTCACACCGCACTCACACCCGCTCAAGTACCACCGCAATGCCCTGCCCCACGCCAATACACATGGTGCACAGCGCGTAGCGGCCACCCGTTTTGTGCAGCTGATTGACAGCCGTTGTCGCCAGACGCGCGCCGGATGCGCCCAGCGGGTGACCAAGCGCAATCGCGCCGCCGTTGGGGTTGACCCGTTCATCATCATCTTGCAAGCCCAGCAGCCGCAGCACCGCCAACCCTTGGGCCGCAAAGGCTTCATTCAGCTCAATCACATCCATTTGCGCCAGCGTTAAACCCGCCAGGGCCAGAACTTTTTGCGTAGCGGGCGCAGGGCCAATGCCCATGATGCGCGGCGCAACGCCCACCGTTGCCATGCCCACAACGCGGGCCCGGGGCGTCAAGCCGTTTTTGGCAGCGGTGCTTTCGTCGGCCAGTAGCAAAGCGCAAGCGCCGTCATTAACGCCTGACGCGTTGCCCGCTGTCACGCTACCGTCTGGCTTGACTGCGCCTTTGAGCTTGGCCAGTGCTTCAAGCGATGTTTCTCGCGGGTGCTCGTCTTTGCTGACGACAAGCGCATCGCCCTTCTTTTGGGCAATCGTCACAGGCGTGATTTCAGCGTCGAAATAGCCCGTTTTTTGAGCGGCCACAGCTTTAAGCTGGCTGGCAAGGGCCATCTTGTCCTGGTCTTCGCGGCTAATCTTGTACTCGGCCGCTACGTTTTCGGCTGTTTCAGGCATGGCATCTACGCCGTACTTTTCTTTCATCAACTTGTTGACAAAGCGCCAGCCAATGGTGGTGTCGTACATTTGCGCCGCGCGGCTAAAAGCGCTTTCAGCCTTGCCCATCACAAAGGGCGCGCGGCTCATGCTTTCGACCCCGCCTGCTATCATTATGCTAGCTTCACCGGCTTTAATGGCGCGGGCTGCCGTGCCAATCGCGTCTAAACCCGAGCCGCACAGGCGGTTAATCGTGGCACCGGGCAATTCCATGGGCAAACCGGCCAGCAGGCTGGCCATGTGCGCCACATTGCGGTTGTCTTCACCAGCCTGGTTCACGCAACCGTAAATCACGTCAGTCACGGCCAGCCAGTCCACATTTGGGTTGCGTGCCATCAGCGCCTTGAGCGGAATCGCGCCCAAGTCATCGGTGCGTACGCTGCTGAGCGAGCCGCCGTACCGGCCAAAAGGCGTGCGAATAGCGTCACAAATAAAGGCCTGGTTCATTGAAATTCCCATGTTTTAACCCACATTATGAGAGACGCGCCGCCCGTGCTTGCAGTGCGTGATAAGGTTTAAACATGTTCACGCCCTCCCAACAAGATGTTCGTAAATTTTTCTGCTCGGTGTATGCAAAGTCGCAGTCGCAAATGCCGATGGAAGCAATTGAAACGCTGGCCAGCCAATGGATAGCCGAGCACCCCGAATATCACGCGGATTTTGCCGATGCCGAAGCCGCACTTGAGAAAATGTACGACCCCGAAGACGGAAAAACCAATCCGTTTTTACATCTGTCGATGCATTTGTCGATCAGTGAGCAATGCTCAATTGACCAGCCGGGCGGTATTC
>JANMWH010000397.1:0-2032 GCA_031393945.1 Polaromonas sp.
AGCAATTGCCGCTCGTGGTTGCCGGCAATCATCGGGATTTTCCGCTGCATGAGCAGGTCGGCAGTTTTGGCAGATTCAAGCGGGCCGCCCAACGTGTCGCCAACGTTGATGATGTGGTCGACCCCGGCAGCGTCAATTTCCGCCAGCACCGCTAGCAGCGCCGGCAAGTTGCCGTGAATGTCTGAAATGATGGCGATTTTCATGATTACACCAGTTTGGCGCGATTTGACTCATTTTGGGCCATTTTTAAGCATGTTTTAGTGCCAAAGCCCAATAGAAACGGGCGCGAGCAGCTCTTTATTTAATAGCAATTTAGCATCCTGCTGCAAGCTGTGCACCACCTTCACCGCCTGCTCAATGCGCTCAATGACATTTCGCTCTTGCCGCAATCTCAAATCGGTTGTCTTGGTAGGGCCGGCGTCCACTAAGCAGTTGAAACAGGCTCTCCAGCGGGTAAGCCAATAAAAAAAGGGCGCCCCAGAGTTCGTACTGAGCGACATGAACTCTTTCATGCCTGCGCAGCGCGACCTGTTCTTGCGCACTGCAGGCGATGACGACATGGCCGAATGTGATCGCCGAGAACGGCAGGCAGGCTACTGCTTTGCAAAGCACGGCGCTGCGGGGTACAAGACTAACTTCCATCACGCCGCTGACGCGTTCGACTTTTGCCCCTGTAACTCCGCCTAGCAGGGCCGCACAGACGCCTAGGGCAGAGGCTGGCGAGGCCCAGATGTATTTCAGAGCGGTGGTGGGTGGCATCCTTCACTTACGCCAAGGTACGAGCCGCTGCAGTCTGACTCTCGCCAGTGTTTGGGGTGCCTGTTGACTCAATCAGCAAAAGGTGTGCTTCGTCTTCAGCAACCGTCCGGTGCTCAATACCTTTGGGCACAACATACATTTCACCAGCGGACAGTGCGATGGTGCGATCACGCATTTCCACCTTGAATTTGCCTTTAATCACCAGAAAGAAATCGTCTGTGTCGGCATGGCTGTGCCAAACAAATTCGCCTTTGACTTTGACGACCATGAGGTCATGCCCGTTGAACACGCCTACAGTTCTTGGACTCCAGTGTTCCGTGAACGTGTTGAGCTTGGATGAGAGATTGATTGCTTCGTTATGCATTTAGATGGTGAAGTTAAATGGGGAGAACGTTTTCATTTCTCAGCTCGATTTGCTTGAGAGTGCTGCTCAATGTCCCAGGGGCATGTCTGCGATTAGCTTGCACGGCAACGTTACTGTGCCAGATTTGGATAGCGGATTGGCACGGGCGCCCGGGCAACAGCGACTAACTCACTGCAAACTCCGCACCACCTCCAGCGCCTGCTCAATGCGCTCAACGGCATGAATCGTCAGCCCCTCAAACGCTTTGTCGTTCTTCTTCGGCGCGTTGGCTTTGGGCACGATAGCCACGCTAAAACCCAGCTTGGCGGCTTCTTTTAGGCGCTCTTGCCCGCGCGGCGCGGGGCGCACTTCGCCGGCCAAACCGACCTCGCCAAAGGCAATAAAACCTTTAGGCAGCGGCCTGCCCCGCAGGCTCGAAGTAATCGCTAACATCACGGCCAAGTCAGCTGCAGGCTCGCTGATGCGGACTCCGCCGACGGCGTTGACAAACACGTCCTGGTCCATGCAGGCCACGCCAGCGTGGCGGTGTAAAACCGCCAGCAGCATGGCCAGGCGGTCTTTGTCGAGGCCAACTGAAAGCCGCCGGGGCGATGGGCCGCCACTATCGACCAGCGCTTGAATCTCCACCAACATCGGCCGGGTACCTTCCAGCGTGACCATCACGCAGCTGCCCGGCACGGGCTCGGTGTGCTGGCTTAAAAAGATGGCGCTGGGGTTGCTGACACCTTTCAGGCCTTTTTCGGTCATGGCGAACACGCCGATTTCATTCACCGCGCCAAAGCGGTTTTTAATCGCCCGCACCAGCCGAAAGCTGCTGTGCGTGTCGCCTTCAAAGTACAGCACGGTGTCGACCATGTGCTCCAGTACGCGCGGCCCGGCCAGCGCGCCTTCCTTGGTGACGTGGCCGAC
>JANMWH010000398.1:0-6358 GCA_031393945.1 Polaromonas sp.
GCCATCATTTTTTCGTGCATGGCCTGCATGGACTGGGTCTGCGTGTCCATGTGCGCCAAATGATCAGGCGATGGCGTGCCGGGTGAGGCAGCCATGGCCATGGGCATCATGGGCATTGATGGGGCTGTGTTGCAAGCCATCAAAGTGCTTGCGACGCCGATCACAAGCGCCATAGGGATCAATCGGAAAGTAGTCATGAAAAACTCCTGAAAAGGATATAAAAATGAATGCGAAAAAACGGGATGCGCAGCTGCGCAGTTCCAGTAATTAATCAGCGCCTTGCTGCCCTGCAGCAAACGGCGTCGTGCAAATGGTGTGCCGCAACACCGCGCGGCGCGCATGGCCTAAAGCCATGCAGTCGGGCAATCGACGGCCCGTTAAAGCGCAAGTCTGGAGAAGCGGTGCCTCAGCGGCACATGAGGTGCAATGCGCTGCGTATTGTTCGGCTGCTGGGCCGGCAGAAAGGCAGGCGCAACCAAAGACCACAACACCGCAACTACCGTCGGCAGTCCGGGGTCAATCTGGCCTGCCGGGTGCTTTTTGGGCAAAGACCGCGAACTGTCGTCACAAACCTTGAGGCAAGGCTGCTTTGATGGGTGAGCGTCGTCTGCCTGAACTGGGCTTGCCTTAATGTGCAAATGCGCCGCAACAGCGGCATGCTTGCCATCATGGTGTTCAAACTGCGTTGCAGCACCCGGAGCTTCCAGCAGGCAGGCATTAGCTACCCCTGAAATTAACCCAAACGCCCACACCAACAGCATGCCAAAGGCTCTGGTTCGACTGCAGCGGGTAGTGGGCAGGTTTGTCATAACGGTCTTTATTTGAAGGCTTTACTTTATTCAAGCCCCGCTGCAAGGTGTTGATGCAGATCAAACAATATCCAACACCGACTCAGAAAGTGGATGCTGGATAGTCAATGCTGAACAGGGGGGAATCAGCAGCCAGCTGGTACCGCGTCTTCAACGCCCGCCCCATAGTTTTTGTAAATTGCCACCAAACACATGAAAACCTGCTGCCTGACAGATGAAAAAAACACGCGCAATGCCACGCTATTTTTTCATTGGCATGGCAGGGCTGCTCATCTTCATGCCGCCATCACCACGTTTGGCTAAAAACTTGTCAAACATTGCAATCTCTTTTTTCTGCGCACGAATGATGTCTTTGGCCATCACTCGCATTTGTGGGTCGTTGCCGTTTTGCAGTTCAGCTTCAGCCATGGTGATGGCAGATTGGTGATGCACGCGCATCATCATTGCAAAATCTACATCTGTGTTGCCGCTTGACTTCATGCCCAACATCTTGTCTTGCATATCCGTCATCATGGGTTTCATGTCCATACCCTGCTGCATACCCATGCCCTGCTTCATGTCCATGCCAGTCTTCGGCATAGGCTTGACAATGTCAGCCGGCATGGGCTTTGCCGCATCAGTGGGCGTTGGGGCAGATGACTGAGCGCTGACCGCTGCCATCAGCAAACCTGCACCCGATGCGACTACCGCTGACCGAAACAGATTGAAAAATTGATTGCCTGTCATGATGAGGTTCCCTTACGAATGAAAAGTTGAACGCGGTTGCGGCTGCTACCTCTCACCGCCACTGTGTTCCTCGGCGCGGCGCGCCGGCGTCAGGTAACAGCCCGACCTTACGCGGGACAGATTGAACTTTTGGCTTTGCGTCGTATCATTTGCTTATGCTTTGCACAACGCGCTACCTTCTCGTTGCCCTGATGATTGTTCTGTTGCCTCTGCGCGGCTGGGCAGGCAACATCATGGCTGTGGAAATGGCGTCAATGACCATCGTGCAAGCTAAAGTCACTGTCGATGTCAGCCAGGCAGCAATGTCAGCGGATTGCCCAATGCTTTCGCAGATATCCAGCGAGGTAGGAGGCGATCAACACGAAGCGGCTGCGCCAGCTGGCTGCAGTTGTGACACCTGCGAGCTGTGCTTGGTCGTTGCAAACCTGCAATTTGCATCATGGTCTGCGCAACAACCGATGCGGCACGTATCTCCACTGGCTTGCAGCCCCAGTTTCAGCAGCGCAGCCGAAGCTCTCAGCTTCAAACCACCCATTTCCTGACTCCAAAGCCCAAAGTGCGTCTGCCGCTTGCTGGCATACGCTTTGAAAAGGTTAGCCGTGCTGGCTGACTGTCTTTAGGAGAGTGCGATGTGTTCCTTTTTCCCCGTCCGGCTGAAAGCCTGGTGTATACCAACGCTTGCCTTAACGCTGACTGGCCAATTGTCTGCCCAAGGGCTGGACTTTGATGCTGCCTTGCGTGCTGCCGCCCAGCGCGCGCCCATGTTGCAGGCGCGCGCAGCGATTGTGCAAGGCTCCAAAGCGTTGCAAACCAGCGCAGCCGAGCTGCCTGACCCCAAGCTTTCTATTGGCATCGACAGCCTGCCCATCAATGGCCCCGACCGCGGCAGCCTGACACGTGACAACTTCACGCAGCGGCAAATTGGCTGGACACAAGATGTGCCCAACAAAGCCAAGCGTTCAGCGCGTACCGATGCAGCAGTCGCCCGCACAGAGCGCGACCAATCTCTGCTACAAATTGAACGACTTGCGGTGCGCCGAGAAGCAGGGCTGGCCTGGCTGGCGGCTTATTTTGCTGAAAAGCGGCTGCAACTTTTTGAGCAATTGATCACACAGCAAGGCCTGCTGCAAGAAACGGCCACCGCGCAACTGGCGGCGGGCAAGATAGCGCCCGCGGACGTTACCGCCATCAAACTTGAGGTGCTAGCCCTGGGCGACAGGCGAGACGAGCTTGTGCGCGACAAACACCACGCCCACGCCATGCTGCGCCGCTGGACTGGCGAAGCCCCGGCTGCCGGGCTGTCGGGAGAGGCTCCTCGCTTGGCCATTGATCGCGCTTATCTGCAGGCCAATCTTGAACGCAGCCCTGAGATTGCTGCCTTGACACCCGCGCGGGCCATGGCTGATGCGGATTTGCGTGAGGCTGAAGCCGCAAAAAGCGGCGACTGGAGCTGGAGCCTCCGCTACGGAAAACGCGGCCCAGCTTACAGCGATTTTGTATCCGCACAACTGACGTTTGATTTGCCGCTGTCTACAGACAAGCGCCAGCAACCGCAAGTTGAGGCCAAACAAAAGGAGCTAATCCGCATTGATGCAGAACGCGAAGAAGTAGTCAAGCGACAAAAGCAAGACCTGGAAACTCAGTTGAGCGAGCTTGATGAGCTGAGCAGCAAGCTCAAACGCTTGACGCAGCAAACGCTCGGCCTGACGGCACAGAAAACCGCCCTCACATTGGCAGCCTATGAAAGCGGTCGGGACAAATTGGCCGCTGTGCTGGAAGCGCGTAAGCAACAGACCGAAACCGGTTTGCGCGCGCTTGAATTGCAAGGGCGGCAATCAGCGCTGCAATGGCGCTTGAATACGATCATTCCAGAACAGACACCATAAGAAACACTTTAAGAACGCCATGAGAAGCATCATGAAAACAAAACCAACTCTCTCGATACTCGCAGCATCCGCCGTCGTGATGGCCATAGGCGGCGCTGGCTATGCGCTGTACATGATGGGCACTCGGCATGCTGAGCCTGCGGCATCATCATCGCCCACAGCGGCCGCACCCCCAGCGGTTGAAACGAATAGCATTGCCGCAGGCGAGCAAGCCACGCGCCGCCATATCAAAGACGGTATCAAAGCGGGTGATACCGACCCCATGAATGGCGAGAAGGTGCTGTATTACCAAGACCCCATGGTGCCCGGCAAACGCTTTGACTCGCCCGCCAAATCACCCTTTATGGACATGATGCTGGTACCCGTCTACGCAGGTGCATCGGGCACTGATGGCAGCAATGTCACAGTCAGCCCGCGTGTGCAGCAAAACCTGGGTTTGCGTACGGCGGAAGTCGTTCAAGGCACGCTGAGTCCCCAGCTACAGGCGCAAGGAAACATCGCATTCAATGAGCGCGACCAGTCCGTCATTCAGGCGCGGGCTTCTGGCTTTATCGAAAAACTTTACGTACGCGCTACGCTGGACGCCGTGCGCGCAGGGCAGCCATTTGCTGAGCTGTACGTACCTGAGTGGGTAGCGGCACAGCAGGAGTTTTTAGCGATTAAAAAAGCAGCAGCTAACGATGCACCGCTGATTGCCGCAGCACGCCAGCGCATGTTGCTGGTGGGCATGACACAAGCGCAAATTGCCCGGGTTGAGTCAAGTGGCAACGCACAGGCGCGGGTCACCATCACGGTACCATCGAGCGGCGTAGTGGCAGAGCTGGTGGCCCGCGTTGGCATGACGGTCACCCCCGGCATGACGCTGGCGCGCATCAACGGCCTGGCCACGGTTTGGGCGCTGGCTGAAGTCCCTGAGAGCCAGATTGCCTTGATTCGAACCGGCGCCAAAGTAGAGGCACGTAGCCCGGGTGCACCGGGCACCGTTTTTGTTGGCACGGTGCAGGCCATACTGCCAGAAGTCACCCCCGCTACCCGTACGGTGAAAGCGCGGGTGCAGCTGGCCAACCCGGGCAACGCCTTGGTTCCCGGCATGCTGGTCACGATGCAGCTGATGGACAAGCGAAGCACGCCCGCACTGCTGGTGCCGACGGAGGCGATCATCGCCACAGGCCAGCGCAATGTGGTGATGCTGGCCGAAGATAGTGGACGTTATCGCCCTGTCAATGTTGAAACCGGCGTTGAATCCGGCGGCCAGACTGAAATCAAAAAAGGGCTCACAGCGGGCCAGCGCGTGGTGGTGTCATCGCAATTTTTAATTGACTCGGAAGCCAGCCTGAAAGGCGTGGAAGCAAGACTGAACAATGAAGCGCCAGCCAAGCCCGTGGCGCACCAGGGTGAGGGGCGAGTCGACGCGATTGACAAGGACGGGGTCACGCTGTCGCATGGGCCAGTGCCCACCCTGGGTTGGAGCAGCATGACGATGGCATTTCAACCGCCCGTTTCAGGCCTGCCGCGCAATGTAGCCATCGGCGACAACGTGCAATTTGACTTTGTCATGCCCAAAGGTGGCGAGCCGACGTTAACTGACATTCGGCCTATTACTCCAGCACCAGCCCCAGCACCTACGCCATCAAAAGCACCCGCCGCAACCGGAGCGCCACGATGATCGCCGCGCTGATTCGATGGTCCATCGTCAACCGCTTTCTGGTGCTGCTGGCCACGGTGATGATCGCAGCCTGGGGTGTCTGGTCAGTACAAAAAACACCGCTGGACGCGCTGCCCGATTTGTCAGACGTACAGGTCATCATCCGCACAAGCTACCCCGGCCAGGCACCGCGCATTGTTGAAAACCAGGTGACCTACCCGCTCACCACCACCATGCTGTCGGTGCCAGGCGCAAAAACAGTTCGTGGCTATTCATTATTTGGCGATTCGTTTGTTTATATTTTGTTTGAAGATGGCACTGACCCGTACTGGGCACGCTCGCGGGTGCTGGAGTATTTGAACCAGGTACAGTCACGCCTGCCACCGTCGGCCAAGCCGGCACTGGGGCCAGACGCCACCGGTGTCGGCTGGATTTACACCTACGCTCTCATTGACCGAAGCGGCAAGATGGACGCAGGCCAATTGCGCGCGTTGCAAGACTGGTTTTTAAAGTACGAACTTAAAACCGTGCCCAACGTTGCGGAGGTTGCCACGATAGGTGGCATGGTGCGCCAGTACCAGGTGGTGCTTGACCCTGACAAACTGGCGGCTTACAACATTCCGCATACCCGTGTGATTGATGCCCTGCAAAAAGCCAACCAGGAAACAGGTGGGGCCGTGCTGGAGCTGGGCGAGGCTGAATACGTGGTGCGCGCCTCGGGCTACCTCAACGGCCTTGATGATTTTAAAAAAATCCCGCTCACCACTTCAAGCGCTGGTATATCAGTACGCCTTGGCGATGTGGCACGCATACAGCTTGGCCCCGAGCTGCGACGCGGCATCGGCGAGCTTGACGGGCAAGGCGAGGCAACCGGCGGCGTGATTGTGATGCGGTCGGGTAAAAACGCCCTGGAGACGATTTCGGCAGTCAAAGAAAAAATCAAATCACTGCAAGGCAGCTTGCCACCGGGCGTTGAGATTGTGCCCACCTATGACCGCTCCGGCCTGATTGAACGCGCCGTCAGCAACCTCAGCTACAAGTTGATAGAAGAATTCCTGGTGGTGGCGCTGGTCTGCTTTGTGTTTTTGTTTCACATGCGCTCGGCGCTGGTGGCGATTGTCTCGCTGCCGCTGGGTATTTTGGCTGCCTTCATCGTCATGCACTATCAGGGTGTCAACGCCAACGTGATGTCACTAGGCGGCATTGCGATTGCCATTGGTGCGATGGTCGATGCGGCGGTGGTGATGATTGAAAACGCACATAAACACATTGAGCGCTGGCGGCATGTTCAT
>JANMWH010000415.1:0-4860 GCA_031393945.1 Polaromonas sp.
TACCCCGCTGATTCACTTTTGGGGTGTACAGCCAAATGACCCGGTAGCGCTCAAAGCTGCAATCACCGCCGCAGGCTTGCTACCGTCCGCTGTGATTTACGACCGCCTGAAGGTATATCAAGGGCTGATTCCGATGAACAATGCAGCGTTTAAAATCCACGCGGTTAAGTTTTTAAACAAATTGAACGCCACGGAAATTAACGGAGCTGGCAAAAGCCCCGATTACGGCGAAGGCTGGTACTCAGTCTGGCTGAACACCTACGGCAACAACAATGAGGGCCAGAATGCTCAGGCAGCCATGAACGACATCTTCAAGAAGTACTACGTCAACGGCAACAGGCCGTAATTGGCTGAAAGTAAAATTACGTCTACTATTATTTTAATAGCTGTACACGTCCGTATTTAATCGCTCACAGCTCGATTCGGCACCATGAAAATGCTATACCGAGCGATTTCGACGTAGATCGCAACCAATCTGGCCAGATCAACCGCTAACTAAGCGCGGTGATTGGGCCATGCGACCGGGCTTTGGGGTGAAAGGCGCGCGGTAGCGATAGTCAAGTCACCACAAAAAATGGCCAAGCGACAGCTTGACCCATTCTTCTACCCCGCGTGTGTTTTCACCCCAAAACCGCACGCGCATGGCCCAGTCGCCGTGCGGTGGTTGACAGCTGGCTGTGTCTGCACTCTCATTTTGTGAGTATCGAGATTGATACGTGTAATTAGTTTCCACACGTACAATTTTCGACGTGCAAAAACTCACCCTATCCATTGACGATGAACTTTATGCCATGCTGCATAGCCAAATTGGTCGTGGCAGCATTGGCCGTTTTGTATCTGACGCAATTCGACCGCACTTAAACCACTCATCATCTGGTAGCACCAGTAAGGCCTTTGGAATGCTCTCGCACCTTGCCAAGCCAGTAAGCGCCACTCAAGCGGCTAAGGCCAAGCGCAAGTACATGGAGCAGCGTTACGCAGCCAAGCAGGTGAGCTACTTCCAATGTTGACGATCGACACCAACATCTTGTAGCGCTACGCGCTAAACGACAACGTCAAGCTATCTGCAAAAGCAAAAGAGATCATTGAAGGCAACACATGCTACGTGCCGCTGTTAGCGCTGGCCGAGATGGGTTTCGTGTTGGGTTAGGTCTATGAAGCAAGTCCGGCTGAAGTAACGGCCTACGCCAAAAGTCTGATGCAGCAAAAGAACCTGCGCTTTGAGCACGAAAGCCGCGTACTTCAAGCATTGGCGGGGGTCGAGGCCGGGGTGGATTGGTTTGACGCGCTACTGTGGGCAGCAGCGCCCAAACAAAACGAATTTGTCACTCTGGACAAAAAGTTCGCCAGCAAAGCTACAAAACTTGGCTGGCAGCCAAGCGTAGTTTGCAAGGTTTAAGGTGAATGTCGGGTTACGCTGCGCTAACCCGCGCTACGAGCACTATGAATTTAGGAGCTGCTTGCGCCCATATCTATTTGCCTGTAGCCCTATTTGTCACCTAAAATGCGCCATTCTGAGCGTTTTAAACATGTTTTCACATCGAATCCGCATCCATCCAGCGTTAACTGAGCGCGGTGATTGGGTCATGCGACCGGGCTTTGGGGTGAAAGGCGCGCGTTAGCGGTCGATCAAACTTCACAAAAAAATGGCCAAGCGAAAGCTTGACCCATTTTTCCAACCCGCGTGTGTTTTCACCCCAAAACCGCACGCGCATGGCGCAGTCGCCTCGCGGTGGTAAAGCCGCTAACTCAAGACTTCCCCGTAGACCCATAACCACCCTCCCCGCGCTCGCTTGCGGGGAAGTCTTGCACCACATTGAACTCAGCCTGCACCACGGGCACGATCATCAGTTGAGCGATGCGCTCCATCGGCTCGATGGTGAACGGCACATCGCTGCGGTTCCAGGCGCTGACCATCAATTGGCCCTGGTAGTCGCTGTCTATCAACCCCACCAAGTTACCCAACACAATGCCGTGCTTGTGACCGAGGCCTGAACGCGGCAGGATGAGCGCAGCGTAGCCAGGTTTGTGCAGGTAGATGGCGATGCCTGTGGGCACCAGCTGCCAGGCATTGGCGGCCAAGGTTAATGGCCCGTCTAAACAAGCCCGCAAGTCCAGCCCCGCACTGCCAGGCGTAGCGTAGTTAGGCAGGTTGCCTTGCAGGCGCGGATCAATAATTTTGACGTCGATTTTCATTTAACGATTGATGGTTTGTTAATACGGTTGGCAATTTCTTTGACCAGCTGCCGCGCCAGTGTGAGCTTGCTGGCTCTCGGCATTTCAGTTGCGCCGTGGCTGTCGACCAGCAGCAGCGCATTGTGGTCTTGGCCAAAGGTGTCGGGGCCAATGTTGCCGACCAGCAGCGGCACGTTTTTACGCAGGCGCTTGGCTTGGGCGTTTTCATGCAGGTCGTGGCTTTCTGCCGCAAAGCCTACACAAAATAATTTACCGCAGGTGGCGGCGGCTGATTGCGCAACGGTGGCCAAGATGTCCTGGTTCTCAGCAAACGCCAACTGCGGTGGCGAGCCAGAGCCGTCTTTTTTAATTTTTCGGCTGGCAAATGCTGCGGGCCGCCAGTCGGCCACAGCCGCAGTCGCTATAAATACAGTAGCTGCTTGCGCCCGATTAATAACGGCTTCAAGCATATTTGATGCTGATTTAACGTCGAATCTTGCAACCCCACGCGGTGTGGGCAAGCTGACTGGCCCAGCGACCAAAGTCACATCAGCGCCCGCCTCACGCGCAGCGCGTGCAATGGCAAAACCCATCTTGCCGCTTGATAAATTGGTAATGCCGCGTACCGGGTCAATGGCCTCGTAGGTGGGCCCCGCAGTCACCAGCACGTGCTGCCCGGCCAACACTTTGGGGGTGAAAAAAGAAATGATGTCTGCTAAAAGCTCAGCAGGCTCCAGCATGCGGCCGTCACCCGTTTCGCCGCAAGCCTGAAAGCCATTGCCCACACCCAGCACCGTTGCCCCGTCGCTTTGCAGTTGCACCAAGTTGCGCTGGGTAGCCGGGTGAGCGTACATTTCGCGGTTCATGGCGGGGGCCACCAACAGCGGCACGGTGTCAATCGGCCTGGCCAGGCACATCAAACTCAGCAAATCATCAGCCCGGCCGTGCAGCAGCTTGGCCATGAAGTCGGCGCTGCAGGGGGCAATCAAAATAGCATCGGCTTCGCGCGACAAATTGATGTGCGCCATGTTGTTGGCTATTTCGCCGGTGGCGCGGCTGTCCCACTGGCTGGTAAACACCTGGCGGCCAGACAAGGCTTGCATCGTCACGGGCGTGATGAACTGCTCGGCTGCCTCAGTCATTACCACTTGCACCGTCGCCCCGGCTTTAATCAGCGCCCGGCACAACTCGGCTGCCTTGTAGCAGGCAATCCCGCCTGAAAGCCCCAAAACGATGTGCTTGCCACCCAGTGCCAGCGGCTCTGCAACATCAATACCAAAATCAAGATCGTTGTTCATGCCCGCAATGTATCAGTTTGCGCAATACGTATTGCGCGAAAAAGCGACCCCTTATAATCGATATTTCCCACCTAAGCAGACGTTAGTCTGTGCCAACAACGACTAAAAAATGACTAAATTTGTCTTTGTCACCGGCGGTGTGGTGTCTTCCCTGGGTAAGGGAATCGCCTCAGCCTCCCTCGCTGCGCTGCTTGAATCGCGAGGCCTGAAGGTCACCCTGATCAAGCTCGACCCATACCTCAATGTAGACCCCGGCACGATGTCGCCCTTTCAACACGGCGAAGTGTTTGTGACCGACGACGGCGCCGAAACTGATCTTGACCTTGGTCACTATGAGCGTTTTATTGAAACGCGCATGAAAAAAGCCAACAACTTCACCACCGGCCAAATTTATAAAAGCGTGCTCGAAAAAGAACGCCGCGGCGACTACCTGGGCAAAACCGTGCAGGTCATTCCGCACGTCACCAATGAGATTCAAGACTTCGTCAAACGCGGCGCCGGTTTTGAAACGCCTGACGCAGTCGATGTGGCCATTGTTGAAATTGGCGGCACGGTGGGCGACATTGAGTCGCTGCCGTTTTTAGAAGCCGTGCGCCAAATGAGTTTGCGCCTGGGGCCCAACAACACCGCGTTTGTGCACCTCAGTTATGTGCCTTGGATCGCCGCTGCGGGCGAACTCAAAACCAAACCCACCCAGCACACCGCCAAGCAGTTGCGTGAAATCGGCATACAGGCCGACGTGCTGCTGTGCCGCGCTGACCGGCCAATACCGGCAGAAGAACGCGAAAAAATCTCGCTGTTTTCGAACGTGCCCGAGTGGGGCGTGATCTCGATGTGGGACGTAGACACCATTTACAAAGTGCCGCGCATGCTGCACGAACAAGGCCTGGACGGCCTGATTTGCGACAAGCTGCGCCTGAACACTCCGCCCGCCAATTTAAAGCGCTGGGACGACCTGGTGTACGAGACCGCGCACCCCAAAAACGAAATTCATATTGCCATGGTCGGCAAATATGTCGACTTGAGCGACAGCTACAAATCACTGAACGAAGCGCTGCGCCACGCGGGCATGAAGAACCACGCCAAGGTGGTGATCGAGTACATCGACTCTGAAACCATCAACGATGCCAACGTATCGCGCCTGGCCAAGTTTGATGGCATTTTGGTGCCCGGCGGCTTTGGTGTGCGCGGGGTAGAAGGCAAAATTTGCGCGGCCCGCTTTGCTCGTGAAAATAAAGTGCCTTACCTCGGTATTTGTTTGGGCATGCAAGTCGCCACGATTGAATTTGCGCGCCACGTTGCAGGCTTTAAAGGCGCAAACAGCACCGAGTTTGATCCGCAAACGCCGCATCCGGTCATTGCGCTCATTACTGAATGGAAGGACGCT
>JANMWH010000480.1:0-8595 GCA_031393945.1 Polaromonas sp.
GTGGGCGTGGTTGCCTGGGCGGTGTTTGCGTTCTGGCTGCACCGCGTGCTGATCGGCGTTTCGCCGTTTGGGGCGATGGGGTCACCAGGCTGAAAGTTGTTTGGGATTGCAAAGCGCTATTTATATAGGAGCTTCTCGCACACGTATTTATTGGGCTAACGGCATATTCAAGGCCGGAAAGCGGCACTAAATTGAATTTAATTGGAGTCTGACCCCAATTGTTCCAATTGTTCCCACAATTGTTCCCAAGCGGTGGAGATGGGGATTTATGTGGTGCGGGCGTTTGTGCAACTGCGCCAGGCAAGCAGCGCGCATGCCGATCTGGCCAAGCGGCTCACAGATTTGGAACTGTCCACAGAACGGTTGGAACTATCGCAAGACACCTTTAGCCGCAACACGCGCAATCAGTTACGCCAGTTGTTTGAGGCGTTGCGGGAGCTGGCCGACAAGGTGACATCGGCCGAGCCACCATTACCACCCAGGCGCTCCATTGGGTTCTTGCCGCTGGACGATAAGCCCAAGACCAGCAAGGCGGCGCGGGGCAAGAAGACTGGCTGAGAAAGCCACATGAGCTCTTAAGCTGCTTTGTAAGCTTTCAATTTACTATGTTTTTAGTAGCTTCTCACGCCCGTTTTTTATTGAGCCACAGCCTGATTGACACAAAAATACTAGTGCTGAATTGAATTTAATTGGAGTCTGACGCCAATTGTTCCTCAATTGTTCCTCTTTAATTGGAGTCTGACCCCAATTGTTCCGTGACCCCAATTGTTCCGCGAGCAACAGCGCGATCTAAACGGCTTTGGTTGGCGCGGTATCAGAAACTAACAAGTGGAGTCGCAGGCGAAAGTGCAGAAGCGTCGCGTATAAGTCTCTGGAACAAGTCGCTTGCTCTTGAGCCACCTGACAAGGGCATCGTTCCAGAATTACTAACTTCAAATGCAAAGCCAGGCTGAATCGTTCCGTCGGAAGAGCGTCCCTTTGCGGCAATCATGTAGGCCACGAACGTGTGCGAATCTAACAAGAACCGAACAGTCGCTTGATACCCTTTATTCGGAAATTCAACGCGTGAAATTGGGCTGCCAGAAAACTGAGCTGTGATGGCGGTTGCAAGTATCCTTTCAGCCTGCTCGGCAGTTATCAGGAAAACGCGCGGTGCAGCTTTATCTCCGTCCCCACTCGCGGTGGACAGTGTTGAAGAACAGCCGGAAACCAAAGCGAAGATTACAAAAACAAAGGCTGCGCGGGAAAACATCATAAGTACATCCTGTCTATAAAAATACGAGATCGGTTGTCGGAGGCTGACATGCGTAAGTCAGAACACGGGCCAGAGCGGATTTTGACGCTCTAACCGAATTTACACCGCAAAGTATTGCATCACAACATGGCAAATTCCCCTTTAAAAACGGCAGGTGACCTTGCTCCTGTTAAATCCCGTGCTTCGAAAAAATACCGATAAACCCGGCATCATGTAACAGCTGGCTGATTTTAATTTTGCTGTAAATCTCAACCAACAATCCCGACCTAACCATTTTCTTTGACGGACAAATTGACGTTAAGCATCATGACTAACGCGTCATGCGTAAGGCGTCGTTTCCGCAGGCGAATCTTACACATTACTCCTGATGTGATGTCTGATTGCGCCTGTAGTTATTGAGCTAAAAGCTAATTTACCACTCAAAAACAGCGTCAAAAACAAATTTGGTAGATTTGAATTTAATCAAGGCCAGACGGCAAGCCAGCAGCACCAAGTCGGGCGATGCGGATCGTTGTCCCGAGCCGTACAAATACGCGACGAAGTCCTCATGACCATGCTCACTTGCAACGGCGTGACGGCGTGACGGCGTCCAGTTCGAACACCAAGCCGGGGGCAACCCCATGCGTTAGCAAGTAGTGCGCAACCTCTCGGTGGTCTTCCACTTGGGTGGCCACCACTGGCATGCGAGGAATGTGAGGGTGTTTGGTAGTTCGGTTTAACTTTTTCTCTGATGTGGGGTTCCACCAGCGGTAAGTTGCCATCGACAGTTGCCCAGAAAAGATCTTGCCAATCGCCTGCTGACGTAGTGTCTTCTTGAAGTGTTGTTGGAGCGAAGTATGGAGCGCTTGACGAACCGACCGTTGCAAAGCGTTGTTTTCTAGGAGCGGTTGAGCAAATGGGTCGGCCACACTGCTCAGCGCATGGTGTCAGCGCCATCCGGTGACATCAGTCTGCAAGATGTCCAGTAGTCCGACGATGCATCCTGAAGCTTTCCATCCTTCAAGATAGAAGTTGTTTCCTTGAGCGAAACACCAAGACCTTTCCTCTGGATTTCCCATTTTCCGAGAGTAACAAAGTCAGTGATCAAAAGGTCGAGATCTGACTGCGCCTTCGACGCATCAAGCTCGATCAGTATGCTGGTGTAGCTTTCTCCACCTAATCGACGAAATCGGCGTTGCGCCTCAATTTGCGACCTTCCGCCGGCGCGTTGATCAACGTAAGTCACCTGCTGCTCTGAGTTGTACCATTGACGCGGTGCATCGTCAGAGGTTGAATACCGCAGTCTAGACAGCCTTCCGGAGGACAGATGAAGATAAATTTGATCGATAAATCGTCCCGTCAATCCGCCGATTTGTACCGAGCGAGCCGCCTTTGAACACCTAAGAGAAAAGTCGGTTGCGGACTCTAGTGGCCATTCGGTGGTTTGTTGGGCGCAGACTGAGAAGGAGACGACCCAAGCAAGTAATGAGACAGTGTTTTTGAAGGTAGCCATGGTGCGATGGAGTTGTTCGTGAGGTGTAATGTCGACGCTGCCCGGCAACATGTTAAGCCTCACTGGCTATTGTTCTACCAAGTCCAGTGACAACCCAGCGGGGATCGCCTTGGCTGTTCTTGGTTTGCTCTACGAGTCCCTTCGCGATCAACGAACCGTAAGTTGTTTGAACCGCTGCCTTCGACAGACTTGAGTCCTTCGCAACCCCCGACGCGGACCTAGTAACGAAACGGCTGCCAACCATAGCTTTTAGGACCTTCAATTCGATCTCGGTGACCGGGACTGCCCGCTCTGCCGCGATCGGACGCGGTACTTTTTGGTTAGGGGCGGCGTCCGGCTCGGCATCTTCTTCGTCAAATTTTTCTGCTACTACGGTGGCTTTTGCATCTGCTGCCGCCGCAACTTGCTTCGTTTTCTCAAGCTCTTTCACAACACGTTCAAGCTCAACTTCTACTGGGCCAGCCTTAAACTTCTTGATAGATGGAATCAGTTGGCGAAGTTCAGGGCGAAGCAGGTAAATGATCCCGCACGCGGATGCTGGCCACGCTCCGTGTTCCAAGACTTCGGCGATAAATGTCAATGTGTCCATAGGTCGCGTTCGAGAGGCTTAACGACTAGCGTTTATCTGCCGCGCTGCAATTCCAGCCAACGCGCGAGAACTCAAAGGCGGTAGATAAACCTTGTCGGACTGAACCGCCAACCCGAAGAGGTGCTGGTCAGCGACATCGGTATTTGTAATCTTGGCGTGATTTGGCATGCGCAAATTATGACTTCAGACGCGGACTATGCGCGGCCTGGCGCATCCGTTTCTTCAGCCATCGCGCTTGGAATCGGCCAAGACTCGCGAACACCTTCGTTACCCGATCACGATCTGACTGCAGCACGGCCACGAGCCCACATCGCGCCTGGTCACCCGCGCCATGTATGTCTGGGCGCACGCCAACGCCTGCAAGCTTTGGTTCAGCGGTAAGTACACGAGTCCATGAAAAGTACGGTGAGTTTTATCACTATCAATTTAAGAGCTGCTTGCGCCCGTATTCATTGGTCTCTAGGCTTATTTTTACCCTAAAAAGTACCGGGACCAGCTTGAAATAAGCTTATTTCAACCAAATCAGGCCAACCTAAAACCATCAGCCACGAATCAGACGATTGAAAGCCTCTGGCTGGCTGACGTATTGGCGCAGCACACTGTCCATGCGCGCCTGCCAGCCTTCGCCAGTCGAACGAAAATATTCCACAACCTCAACGCTGTAGCGCACAGAAAGCAGCTGCTTTTTATTCTCGGATTTCGGCCTGCCGCGAACTGCGCGAATAGGCACTATTGCATAAAGCTGAGCTTTGGTCATAGGTTTCGCGTCGGGGTCGGCTTTAGCGGCAGCGACGATTTTCGCGTTGTCCTTGACGGACGGCATCAAGATGACTCGTTTACTGGATGTTTTCAACATATTTCTTTACCTCTCGTCGCTCGGCAAAGCGCAAGCTGATGGTTCTGCGCACATCACCACGGTCTATAAACGCAACGTAATACAAGGTGTTGCCCTCGGGAGCCAGCCCAATCATTCATAACTCGTCATACGCATACCGTGGGTCAACCCAAACATACGCCTCATCCCAAACCAGCTTTTCAGAAAAAGAAAGTGACAAGCCGTGATTGATCAAATTCAGTTTGTCTTTGTTTGGGTCGAATATGAAGCGCACGATTTATTGTAGCTACTGATATTCTAAAGTCAAGATTGCCTTTCAGTTGACCGCTTTAACGACTGAGCAAAGTTGACCGTATCGAACGAGCAAAAGGCGTACTACTGCTGCAACGCTAAGGCATAGCAGAAAGATTTATCTGCCTCAAGCCATCAACCGCGTCAAAGCTTCCTGGTACTTCGCCGCCGTCTTCGCAATCACCTCATCGGGCAGGCGCGGGGCGGGTGGGGTTTTGTCCCAGGGTTTGCCGTTGATGCGCACGGCTTCCAGCCAGTCGCGGACAAACTGTTTGTCGTAGCTCGGCGGGTTTTGACCTGCTGCAAACGCGGCTTCGTAGCCCTCGATGGGCCAGTAGCGGGACGAGTCGGGCGTCAACACTTCGTCCATCAACGTCAGGGTGCCGTCGTCATCTATTCCAAACTCGAACTTGGTGTCGGCAATGATGATGCCTTTGGTCAGGGCAAACGCTGCAGCAGTTTGGTAAATCTCGATGCTGATGCGTTTGATTTTTTCGGCCAAGTCAGCGCCCACTACTTCCACTACCTGCTCGTAACTGATGTTTTCGTCATGCTCGCCCTGAGCCGCTTTGGCTGCGGGCGTGAAAATCGGTTCGGGCAGCTTGCTGGCGTTTTTCAGGCCTGCGGGTAGCGGCACACCGCAAACAGACTCCGACGCTTGGTATTCAGCCCATCCGCTGCCTGCCAAATAGCCGCGCACCACGGCCTCGACCGGGATGGGTTTTAGGCGTTTGACCAGCATGGAGCGGCCAACAACTTGCGGCACCTCGCTCGCAGTCACCACGCTTTCAGGCGCTTCGCCCGTCAGGTGGTTGGGGCAAATGTGGCCGAGCTTGTCGAACCAAAACAGCGCCATTTGCGTTAGCAGTGCGCCCTTGCCGGGCACCGGCTCGCCCAAAATCACGTCAAACGCGCTGATGCGGTCGCTGGCCACCATCAGCAGGCGGTCAGTGCCTACGGCGTAGTTGTCGCGGACTTTGCCTCTGGCCAGCAGGCTCAAGGAGGCGATGGATGAAGTGTGAACAGTCGTCATAAAAGGCAGAGTTAAATCAATCTCAAGCGCTTATCGATAGAAGCGAGGGTCAAAAAATCACGGTCAGCGTGGAGAAGGGGTACATCGGCCTCAATGGCGCAGGCGGCAATCAGGCAGTCGTTGGGGCTGCGAATAGTGATCCCTTGCCAGCGGCATCGGGCGTCGAGCAATGACGCGCTGCGCGCCAATTCAAAGGGGTCAGGACTGACGTAATGCGCAAGCTCGTCGAGAGCCATTTGTAATTGTATGAAGTGCGCAACGCTCCCAGCACCTTGCAAGACTTCGCGGTAAACCACTTCAGGAATCCAAATCGCGCTGGATTTCTGAAAGGCTTGCTTCAGCGTCAAGTCGCTGCGCGACCCGGTACCACGCAAAAACTCAATCCAGGCGGACGTGTCAACAATCACGGTACTTCACGCACTGGCCAGCTTGGAGCGCTTCTGCTTGGTAAGGGGCTTTCGGCTGGGCTTGACTGGCTTAATCGCTTTCTTGTGCAGAACGTCAAGCTGCTTTTCATGCGCCAGACGTGCATCTTCAAGCGTATGCCAGCCCCGCCGCTCAAGCGCAGCTTGCGTTAAACCATAAGGGCCTCTGGGGTCGTAATCAGGGTCAATCAAACCCTTGCCGCGCAGGGCCAGCAAAGCCGAATAATCAGGCTTGCGAACATAAGCACGCAGAGCCGCTTCAACCGCCGCTTTTTTAGTAGTGACCCGCGCCAGCGTCATCGCTTGCGCTACCAGGTCATCGTCTAAAACAATATTGGTTCGTGTGTTCATGGCTATACACCTTTAATGTGTATAAAGATTATGCCACCCGAAACCCCGCTTAATGCACCACTTGCGCCAAGTCACCCTTGGCGTATTTGGCCGCCACTACTTGTAGCGTGTCGCCCTTGATCTTGCTGGCCTGGCCTTCGCAGCCAAACTCGATGTAGCGCTGTTTGCAAATGGCTTTGGCCGCTGCCGTGGCGGGGCGAAGCCATTCGCGTGCGTCGAATTTGCTGGGGTTTTCATGCAAAAACTTGCGCACGGCTGCCGTCATGGCCAGGCGAATGTCGGTGTCGATGTTGATTTTGCGCACACCAAACTGAATGGCTTTTTGAATTTCTTCTACCGGCACGCCGTAGGTTTCTTTCATGTCGCCGCCGTACTTGCGAATGGTGGCCAGCAGGTCTTGCGGCACGCTAGACGAGCCGTGCATAACCAGGTGCGTGTTCGGAATGCGGCGGTGAATTTCTTTAATGAGTTCAATCGCCAGAATGTCGCCGGTGGGCTTGCGCGTGAACTTGTACGCGCCGTGGCTGGTGCCAATGGCAATGGCCAGCGCATCAAGCTGCGTGCGTTTAACAAAATCGGCCGCCTGCTCGGGGTCGGTCAGCAACTGGTCGTGCGTCATGATGGCGTCGGTGCCGTGGCCGTCTTCTTTTTCACCCTGCATGGTCTCTAAACTGCCCAGGCAACCCAGCTCGCCTTCAACTGACACGCCGACCTTGTGCGCCATGTCTACGACCTTGCGGGTCACGTCGACGTTGTAGTCGTAGTCGGCAATGGTTTTGCCGTCGGCCATCAGTGAGCCGTCCATCATCACCGAGCTGAAGCCTAAATTAATCGCGCCCTGGCACACATCCGGGCTTTGGCCGTGGTCTTGGTGCATGACCAGCGGAATGTGCGGGTAGGCTTCAATGGCGGCGGCAATCAGGTGCTTGATAAATGCCTCGCCTGCGTACTTTCGTGCGCCTGCGCTGGCCTGCAAAATCACCGGCGCGCCGACTTCATCGGCCGCTGCCATCACAGCCTGCACTTGCTCTAAATTGTTGACGTTGAACGCTGGAATGCCGTAGCCATTGACTGCGGCGTGGTCCAGCAGCTCACGCATTGATACGAGTGCCATGAAATATCCTAAAAATCTAAGAGTGCTGGCACAGTAAGCTGCGCCGTGTAACCGCGCCGTAACTGCCTGCCAAAATGAAGCTAGATTCTAGCGTTTGCCTTGACGAAGGCACTGACCCGCTCCAGCACGGGCGCGCGGCTGCGCAGCACCGAGGCCATGCTGGCAATCAACGTGACATGGTTGACAGAGTCATACAACTCACTTTCAACTGGTACGCCTGCACCCTTCAAGCGGCGGGCAAGCGACACGGTGCTGCGCTGGGGGTCGACCACGGTGTCTTTTTCAGGCGCAATGAGCAGCGCTGCAGGAGACGCGCTTGACACATGAAACATCGGTTGGCTGTCAGGGGCGGTTTGGGGCCACTCGAAAGCAACTTGGGTTTTACGGTCGCCAATCGGCAAAAAATCATATGGCCCGGCCAGGCCTATCCAGCCAGCAAGCCTGGCGGGGTCCAAACCAACGGCACCCAACCAGCGCTTATCGAGGGCCAACATCGCAGCGTTATAGGCACCGGCGCTGTGCCCCATGACAAAAATGCGGGCAGGGTCAGCGCCGTACTTTTCGGCATTGGCAAACGCCCAGCGCATGGCCAAAGCGCTGTCTTGCACAAACACGGGGTAACGCACCTCGGGGCTTAAACGGTAGTCAGCCACCAGCGTGATGATGCCAGTTGATGCCAGCGCCTCGCCTACAAACCGGTAGTCTGCCCGCTCGCCAGAAGACCAGCTGCCGCCGTAGAAGAAAACAACCATTGGCGTGCCGTTGTTGCTGGCCGGTTTGCCGCTGCTGGCTGGCAGTGGCAAATACACGTCCAGCTTTTGCCGCAGCTCGTCGCCGTAAGGCAAGTTCGGCATGTAGCGATAAGTGTCGGTAGAAACGGTGGCGTTAAGCACGTCGACGGCTGAGCAAGCCGACAGCAGCGAGGGCAACATGGCAAGAAGGGAGCGGCGGGGCAAAGGTAGGTTCAGCAGATTCATGGTGATACCTACTTTACGCGCTGGGCGCCGAAATGGATTCAGCCTGCAGCGCAAATCGCTGTAAGAAAAATGTGAAGCGCGGCTTAAACCACCCGGCAAATCTTCAGCATATTCGTGCCGCCCGGCGCGCCCATGGGCTCGCCGCAAGTAATGGCGTACACGTCGCCGCTTTGCACAATCTGGCGGCTGAGCAGATGGCCTTCGGCTTGTTCAAGCGCGGTGTCGCGGTCGAT
>JANMWH010000006.1:0-3729 GCA_031393945.1 Polaromonas sp.
GCATTACCAGCAGCTTCAATACGAAGAGCGCATCGCTATTGCAAGCTATCAAGCCCAAGGATTGAGTATTCGGGCCATGGCCCGAATACTCAATCGCGCCCCGTCGACCATCAGCAGGGAAATGTTGCGCAACGCCCCGTCCGGCAAGTACAGCTGCACGTTTGCACAAAAGCGGCGCAACCGGCGGCGCGTATTCTGCCGCCCAGCGCCTAAACTGGTTACTGGCAGCGCCTTGTTCGCCCAGGTGTGCACGCTGCTCAAGAAAAAGTGGTCGCCCGAGCAAATTGCCATCCATCTAAATCGCCACTTTCCCAACGACGCTGGTCAACGCGTGTCTCACGAAACCATCTACAACGCCATCTACGCCATGCCCAGAGGTGAGCTGCGCAAAGACCTGATCGCGCTGATGCGCCGGGCCCAGGCCAAACGCATGCCGCGCAGCCGGGGCGTTGAGCGCCGGGGCAAGATCGCGGACATGGTCAGCGTGCATTTCAGGCCGCCGGAGGTTCATGACCGGCTGTTTCCGGGTCACTGGGAGTCTGACTTGATCAAGGGTAAAGGCAACGCCAGTGCGGTGGGCTCGCTGGTCGAGAGGTCATCGCGCCTGTTGATCCTGGTGCATCTGCCCGGACCCAAGCCGGGCAGCGCGTCAACGGTGCTTGAAGCGTTTACGCAAAAGCTTCGCTCGATTGCCCAGCCGATGCGTCAGTCGCTCACGCATGACCAGGGCGGGGAGATGGCGCGCCATAAAGACTTGGCAGCGAATGCAAACATTGCGGTTTATTTCTGTGATCCCCACAGCCCGTGGCAGCGGGGAACCAATGAAAACACCAACGGCCTAGTTCGCCAATACTTGCCAAAAGGCACAGATCTGTCTGGCTACAGCCAAGACCAACTCGATGCGATTGCTGATGAGATCAATAATCGCCCCCGCAAAACCTTGAACGCTTACTCACCGCTGGAGGTCTACCGCAATTTGCTGCTGAACCACCACAGCGCTCCAGATATCATTCAGTAACCCCAAGTGTTGCACTTAGAGTTGAATCCAAGCAATAGATACAGGCGCAAAGTGCTATTAACTTAATAGCTATTAGCACTACCATTGCTCAAGCTGCTGACCTGGAAACGATGTGATAGCGTTAACGATTGATTTTTTGGACACGTCATGCCCCTCATCAACGACACCGCTCACGCTTTTTTGCCTTACCCCGACGCGCCTGTGTTGCACGCCAGCACCGGGCCTTTAAGCGGCCTGTGCTTTGGCGTCAAAGACCTGTTTGACGTGGCCGGCTACCCGACGGGCGGCGGTCAGCCGTTTGTGCTGGCCATGTCGGGCATCAAAACCCAAACAGCGCCGACGGTGCAAAAGCTGCTCGACGCAGGGGCGCGCTTTATCGGCAAAACCGTCACCGACGAGCTGGCGTTTTCCATGAACGGCAACAACGCGCACTTTGGCGCGCCGATTAATGGCGCTGCGCCGGATCGCATTTCGGGCGGCTCATCGTCGGGTTCAGCATCAGCGGTATCCCATAACTTGTGCGACTTTGCGTTGGGTACCGACACCGGCGGCTCGGTGCGTGCGCCTGCCAACCACTGCGGCTTGTACGGCATACGGCCCACGCATGGGCGCATCAGTTTGGCAGGCGCATTGGACTTGGCGCCTAGCTTTGACACCTGCGGCTACTTTGCGCGAGACGTAGGCACCTTCGCGCGAGTATCTAATGTGCTGCTGGGTGAAGACACCGCACCTTTGCCAGCAAAAATCAGGCTACTCAAGCCATTGGATATTTGGGCCATGCTGGATGCTGAGGTGACGGCTGCGCAGACTTCGCCGCTGGTACGCGTGCAAGCGGCGCTAGGAAAAGCTACAGACACCAACGTGATTCTGGACGACGTCGACACGCTATTTTGGCGCTTTCGCCACATCCAGGGGCGTGAGGCGTGGATGGTCAATGGCCCGCTAATTGAACGCTTTTGCCCACCGCTTGGCCCGGGCGTTGCTGAGCGCTTTGCCTGGTCTAAAACCGTGACCGACGAGCAATTTGCACAAGGGGTTGCCTATCGCGAACGGTTTAGAAAGCACCTGGCTGACCTGCTGGGCGCAGACGGCGTATTGGTGATGCCAACCATGCCCGACATCGCGCCGCTTACAGGCGACGGTGGCGAGAAATTGGAAAGCTACCGCAATCGTTCTTTGCAAATGCTGTCAGTGTCTGGCTTGAGCGGCTTTCCACAAATATCGCTGCCGCTGGGTCAACGCTTAGGCGCGCCGCTGGGCTTGTCTTTGCTGGGGCCGGCGGGCAGTGACTTGAGTCTGGTCAAACTCGCGCAGCAGATTGCAGTGCAGGCTGCGTAACCTCGGGGTGTGGCTGCGGGGCAGCTTGCCTCTGCGTGGCCAATTTGGCGGTAAAGGGCCTCAAAATTGATACGCTTTAGGGCTGTAGTCCAATAGATGCGGGCGCAAGCAGCTACTGTATTAATAGCTTTTTGCGCCCGTATCGATCTGGCTCAGGCCAGACCACCGTTCAAAACATTAGGCCGCTTTTTTAGCCCAAGCGCTGCACCAGCCTTTGGCTGACACTTGCTTGCCAGCAAACAACGGGCAGCCGCCTTGGGCTGAGCCTGCTGCGCCTTGGTACAGCGCGCAATTAGAGCAAGCCGAACCTGCAACGTACTGGGCGTACTTGGTTTTGTCTGCCTTCGTGGCATCGGCCACATAACCCAAGCCTACAGCTGCGGGGTCTTTTTCATCGAGCAATGGGCCAGTGGCAGCGGCTGCAGGTGACGCTGGCGCAGCGGCCGGAGCAGGTTCTGGCGTTGCTGCAGGAGTCGGTGCCGCAGCTACGGGCGCTGGCGCTGGGGTGGGTGCTGCTGAAGGCGCTGCAACATCAACCGGCTTTTTTTCTCCGCAAGCTGCTAGCAGTGCGGTAGCACCAGCTGCAGTCATCAAGGGCAATGCTGGAACGATTCGAATAACTTGGCGACGTGTCGTCATGGGAAATCTCCTTTGGCTTTTAGCTAATTGGATGTAAATAAAACAACTTACCTGCCGATGCTAACGCGCAACTGGTGACCTCGGGTAACGGAATATTAATCGCCCCGGCCAAGCGTTGCAGCAGGACTACAGCGCGGCCTTGCGTAGCCGTGCAAACACCCGCCAGAAGGCGGCGTCTTGCGTGGTGGTGAAATTGATTCGCATGAGCGGGCTGGGCGCGCGCTGGGCATAAAACAGACCGCCGGGGGCGATCAGGTAGCCCTCGTCCAGCAGGCGCTGGGCAAGCGCGTCAGTGTCCACCCCGGTGTCGACCCAGCCAAACAAGCCCGCTGGTTCGGCCGCAAAGGTGCACCCGTAGCTGAGCGCCAGCTTCACACTGCGGGCACGCGCCTCGGCCAGCCGCGTGCGGATGCGCTCGGCATGGCGGCGCAACTGGCCTTTGTCAATGCACCAGGCCAGCGCCTTTTCAAGCAGCGCAGGTGTGGTGAGCGTCGTCAGCAGTTTGGTGCTTTCCAGGCGTTCGACCAGCACAGGCGGCGCAGCTAAAAACCCAACCCGCCAGCCAGGCGCCAAAATTTTGGCAAAGCCGCTGACGTAAATAGTGCGCTGCAAACCATCAAGGGCGCACAACCGCGTGGCGTGCTCAGGGGCCAAGTGGCTGTAGGTGTCGTCTTCGCACACATAAAAATCGTGCGCATTGGCCATCTGCAGTACACGGTGCGCACTGCCGGGGC
>JANMWH010000030.1:0-7780 GCA_031393945.1 Polaromonas sp.
CAACTGGCTGTAGAGCGCTATCCAGCACGTACCAGCTGGCATGTTCGCCGGTGGTCGATGTCATCAATAAGCGCAAGCCGGGCCAGGCACGTTCAGCGTCCCAGCTTTCAATGATAGAAAGCGGGTCTGAAATATCGGTGCCACCCCAGCCCGTGCCCGGGTTGGCGACCTGAAAGTAGCGGCCGGGTGTGGACTTGCGCCCAGTCATTTTGATACCCGATGCTTTCATGTCCAGGCAGCGACCGGCTTGGTGCTCAGTTAACACGCCGGTAATGTGGTCATCAACCACCACCACCTCATCGGCAAGGCCATTGAACTGCTGGGCAAAAATTCCAATCGCCGCTGACCCACAGCCGACGCGCATGCGCTTTTCTTCAACGCCGTTGACCACGGGCGCTTTGCCCGCTTGAATGACCAGCTGCGAGCCACCATCAATCGTGAACTCGACCGCCTGCTTGTTACCCAGCGCCTGCATCATTTCCATCGTGATGCGGCCTTCTTTTTTGCTGCCGCCCGTCAGGTGATGCACGCCACCCAGCGACAGCATTTGCGAGCCGTACTCGGCGGTGGTGACGTGGCCCACGACCTCGCGTTTGCAGCGCACATTGGCTTGTTCGGGCCCTAAAAAGCGGTCTGTGTCAATTTTTACCTTCAAGCTGCAATAGCTGAAGATGCCCTCAGTCACCACTGTCACCACATCAACACCGGCAACTTGGGACGAGACGATAAACGGCGCGGGTTTGTAGTCGGGGTATGTAGTGGATGAACCCACACCGGTGACAAACACCTCGTTGCTATTGGTCAGCTCACCACTCCAAGTCTGGTCGGTGCTGAAAGGCACCAAGCGCGCATCAGAATCAGTCAATGTTCGGCGCAAGAACACGACCGGATCAACCCGAATCAGCACGCCCGCCTGGTTGGCATAACGGTCACACGCACCGCTGCGGCCATCAGATATTTGGCACAGTACCGGGCAGGCATTGCACGCAATTTTTCCTTTTGCCAACTTTTCTTCAACGGGTTCGTACTGTTGGGACAAGCCGTCTGTTTTCGTATGTTCAGACATGATTCAAATCAGGCTGTAAAAGTTTTGGTTAAAAATGATTGTCCACCACCGCATTTAATCACCCAATCACACGGCATTCTCCAAACATTCGAAATCTTTTAACGGGTACACCATGGCAGAGTTACAAACCAGCGCTACATCCGGCAAAGTCGTCATCAAGAACATTGGCCTGCTGCTGTCGGGCGATATTGACCAGCCGATTCTTGATGCAGACACCATCGTCATCAACGACGGGTTAATTGTTGCTGTGGGCAAATCCAAAGACTGTGACCAGAGCCACGCAGCAACCGTTATTGACGCGCAGCAGTGTTGCGTCAGCCCCGGCTTGATAGACAGCCATGTTCACCCAGTCTTTGGCGACTGGACACCTCGCCAAAACCAGCTGGGCTGGATTGAATCGACCATGCACGGCGGCGTAACGACCATGATTTCAGCCGGTGAAGTGCATTTGCCCGGCAGACCCAAAGACATCGTCGGCTTAAAAGCGCTAGCTATCACCGCACAACGCGCGTTTGATAACTTTCGCCCCGGCGGCGTGAAAGTGATTGCGGGCGCGCCCATCATTGAAAAAGGCATGGTTGAGCAAGACTTCAAAGACCTGGCAGACGCGGGTGTCACGCTGCTGGGCGAAGTCGGCTTGGGCACAGTCAAAGCAGGCTACGAAGCCAAAGAAATGGTGGCCTGGGCACGAAAAAACGGGATACAGAGCACCATCCACACCGGTGGCCCATCAGTGCCGGGCTCAGGCTACATTGACAAAGACGTGGTGCTGGAGGCTGATGCCGACATCATTGGCCACATCAACGGGGGGCACACATCCTTGTCAGAACAACACGTCTGCGAACTGTGCGAAAAGTCGTCGCGCGCGATTGAAATTGTTCATAACGGCAATGAAAAGGTGGCGATTGCAGCCGCGCAAGCGGCCTTGCAACTCAAATGCCCACACCGCGTGATTTTGGGGACTGATGGCCCAGCGGGTTCAGGCGTTCAGCCGCTGGGCATACTGCGCATGATTTCGCTGTTGTCAGCGCTAGGCAACATCCCACCCGAGTTGGTGTTTTGCTTTGCCACCGGCAACACCGCGCGCATACGCGGCTTGAATTGCGGGCTGATTGAAGTCGGCCGCGCCGCCGACTTTGTGTTTTTAGACAAAGCCCAACACTCAGCTGGCAGTGACATGCTGGACAGCATCACGCGTGGCGATATTCCAGGCGTCGGCATGGTGATGATCGACGGGCTGGTGCGATGCGGGCGCAGTCGCAACACACCGCCAGCAACGCGGATACCACTCGTCGAGAAGCCCTTTAGCTAATCTCTTGACATTTTTACTTTAGGCCTAAACAATTGAAGGGTTGATTAATCGGCAAAAGGTAAATGCGTCATGCGTATTGTTTGTTTAGGTGGCGGCCCGGCAGGTTTGTACTTCTCACTGCTGATGAAGTTGCAAAACCCCGCAAATGTGGTGACGGTAGTCGAGCGAAATCGCCCGTTTGACACATTTGGCTGGGGCGTGGTGCTGTCTGACCAAACGCTGGGTAATTTGCGCGCAGCAGACCCTGTTAGCGCACAGCTGATCGGTGACGCCTTCAACCATTGGGACGACGTCGAGATGTTTTTTAAAGGCCGCAGTGTGCGTTCAGGCGGCCACGGCTTTTCCGGTATTGGGCGTAAAAAGCTGCTGAACATATTGCAAGAGCGCTGTATTGAGTTGGGTGTTGATTTGGTGTTTGAAGCCGACGTGCAAGACGACCAGGCACTGGCTTTGCAGTACAACGCCGACATCGTGATTGCATGCGATGGCCTGAACAGCCGTGTGCGTACGCGCTATGAAAGCACCTACCAACCCGACGTTGAAATGCGCGACTGCCGGTTTGTATGGCTAGGCACTAAAAAAACGTTTGACGCCTTTACCTTTGCGTTTGAGAAAACTGAACACGGCTGGTTTGCAGCGCACGCCTACAAGTTTGATGCTGATACGTCGACCTTCATTGTTGAAACGCCGCAGACCGTGTGGGAGGCGCATGGCCTGGACAAGATGAGTCAGGAAGAAGGTATTGCGTTTTGTGAACACTTGTTTGCAAAGTACTTAGACGGTAACCCGCTGATGAACAACGCCTCGCACGTGCGCGGGTCAGCGATCTGGATTCGCTTTCCACGTGTGGTGTGTGAGCGCTGGGTGCACACCGAGAAAGTTGACGGCAGAGACGTGCCGATAGTGTTGATGGGAGATGCCGCCCACACAGCGCATTTTTCAATTGGCAGCGGTACCAAGCTGGCTCTTGAGGATGCGATTGAGCTGGCGCGTTGTTTTGCAAAGACCAGCGATGTGACTGAAGCGCTGCAAGCCTATGAGGCCGTACGTTCTGTTGAGGTGTTGAAAATTCAAAACGCTGCACGCAATTCCACCGAGTGGTTTGAAAACGTGGAGCGTTACAGCGGCCTAGAGGCGGAGCAGTTCTTTTACTCGATGATGACCCGCTCACAACGCATCAGCCATGAAAACTTGAGGGTACGCGATGCGGATTGGCTGGCGGGTTATGAGCAGTGGCTGGCTAAATCAAGTACTTCAAAATTTCCGCCTGCTCCCATGTTTCTTCCGCTGAAGGTTCGCGATGTCACTTTAAAAAACCGCGTCGTCGTCTCACCGATGGCCACCTACAGCGCAGTCGATGGACTGGTCCAGGACTTTCACTTGGTACACCTTGGCGCAAGAGCACTCGGCGGCGCAGCGCTGGTGTTTGTTGAAATGACATCGCCCTGTGCCGAAGGCCGAATCACGCCAGGTTGCACTGGCCTGTGGACCGCTGCGCAAATGCTGGCACTCAAACGTATCGTTGACTTTGCCCACGCCTCGGGGAACGGTTCAAAGATGGGTTTGCAGCTGGGCCACAGCGGCCCGAAAGGCTCAACCCAAGTCGGCTGGGAGCAAACCGATGAACCCTTGGCTACTGATAATTGGCCATTGATTGCGGCCAGCGCTACATCTTTTGGTCCGAATAATCAAACCCCCACCGCCATGACGCGCGCCAACATGGACCGCGTGACCGCTGAGTTTGTGCAATCGACCCGCTACGCCATTGACGCAGGTTTTGACTGGTTGGAGCTGCACTGCGCTCACGGCTACTTGCTGTCGAGCTTCATCACGCCGCTGACCAATGTGCGCGCTGATGACTACGGCGGCAGTTTAGAAAAACGCTGCCGCTACCCGCTTGAAGTCTTCAGCGCCATGCGTGCAGTGTGGCCCGCAAACCTGCCGATGAGTGTACGTATTTCAGCGCACGACTGGGCACCCGGCGGCAATACCGATGATGACGCAGTAGAAATTGCGCGACTCTTTAAGGCCGCAGGTTGCGACGTGATTGATGTCTCATCAGGTCAAACCACGCGCGCCGCCAGGCCGGTGTATGGCCGCATGTACCAAACGCCGTTTGCAGACCGTATCCGCAACGAGGTGGGCATTCAAACCATGGCGGTAGGCGCTATATCGGAAAGCGACCAGGTCAACAGCATCATTGCGGCGGGCCGTGCCGACCTGTGCGCCATAGCTCGCCCGCACCTGGCCGACCCCGCCTGGACGCTGCACGAAGCTGCCAAGATGCAAAGCCGTCATGTGGTTTGGCCCAAGCCGTATGAAAGTGGCCGAGACCAGATGTACCGTGAAATAGCCAAGCAAAAAGCACTTGTATCCCAATAAATACGGGCGTAAACAGCTCATTAAATAATAGCATTAACTACAATAAATAGGCCTGAATATGGACATGGAAGCCCAAAGCCACAGCGAACACCCAGAAGCCCTGCGGCTCTGGCTGCGCCTGCTGACCTGTACCCAGCTGGTTGAAAAGCAGGTGCGCAACAACCTGCGCGAACAGTTTGACACCACGTTGCCGCGCTTTGACTTGATGGCGCAACTGCAGCGCAAACCAGACGGCCTGAAGATGAACGAGCTGTCACGCCGGATGATGGTGACGGGCGGGAACGTAACGGGCATTACTGACCAGCTAGTGGCTGAAGGCTTGGTTGAACGCATGGAAGTCGACGGCGACCGCCGTGCCTACTGCGTGCGGCTAACCGTGCAGGGTCGCAAGACTTTTGACGAAATGGCCAAGCAACACGAGGAGTGGATTGTCTCAAGCTTCGGCGTGCTGACGGCCAAGGAAGTAGACGCCCTGTACAGGCTGCTGGGCAAAGTCAAAGTACACCACCACAGCAAAATAGTAGAGACCGTATAGAACTACCACTATGAAGAACTACATCACCCCCACCAACCCAATGCGCTCGCAGTTTGATGCGATGGCCAGCTACAGCTCTGCGCATTTCGCTTACATGTTTGACGCGGGCGTCGCAACCTTGAGCCTGAACCGGCCCGAGCGCAAAAATCCGTTGACGTTTGACTCGTACCACGAACTGCGCAACTTGTTTGCGGCACTCAACCACGCCACCGATGTGAAGGCGGTGGTACTGGCAGGTGAAGGCGGCAACTTTTGTTCTGGTGGTGATGTGCATGAAATCATTGGCCCCTTGAGTAAAATGAGCATGCCCGAGATGTTGGAGTTCACCCGCATGACGGGTGATTTGATCAAACAAATGCGGCTGTGCCCGCAGCCCATCATTGCGGCAATTGACGGTATTTGTGCAGGCGCGGGCGCGATGATGGCCTTGGCTGCCGACATGCGGTTAGGTACGCCGCAAGCGAAGACAGCTTTTTTGTTCACCCGGGTTGGGCTGGCTGGTGCTGACATGGGTGCCTGCGCCCTTTTGCCGCGCATGATTGGCCAGGGCCGTGCGTCTGAGTTGCTGCTGACAGGCCGCACGATGACGGCGCAAGAGGGTTTGCAATGGGGATTTTTCAACACACTGCATGAGGCCAATGACTTGCTAGCAGCAGCACAAAAGCTAGCGCACGCCTTGGCCAATGGCCCGACCTTTGCCCACGGGATGACCAAAACCATGCTGCACCAGGAATGGGCGATGACGTTGGACCAGGCGATTGAAGCCGAAGCGCAGGCCCAAGCGATTTGCATGCAGACGCAAGATTTCACCCGCGCTTATGAGGCGTTCTCAAGTAAACAAAAACCAGTGTTTGAGGGCAACTAGATGGCGCCCAATACTCAGCATTTGGCATTACCGTTTTTCGACGACGTTCACCGGGCGCTTGGCGCTGATTTGGTCGACTGGGCAGCGACGCAGCAGGTCGATGAAACCGATGACCGCGCCGCTTGTCGCGATTGGGTAAAACGGCTTGGTAAAGACGGCTGGCTGCGCTACTGCGTGCCTGCGGAGTTTGGCGGTGCCTTGCCGACGCTGGATTCACGCGCGCTGGTCATCGTGCGCGAAACGCTGGCTTTTCATTCGCCGTTGGCAGACTTTGCTTTTGCCATGCAGGGCTTGGGCAGCGGCGCCATCACGCTGGCGGGCACACCGGCACAACAAGCTGCTTATCTGCCCCATGTGGCCAGCGGCAAAAAGATTGCGGCTTTTGCCTTGAGCGAAGCGGATGCAGGATCAGACGCAGGCGCGATGACAACCAACGCTTTGAAGACCGCCAAGGGTTGGACCATTAACGGCAGTAAGACCTGGATCAGCAACGGCGGTATTGCTGATTTTTATGTGACGTTTGTTAGGACCGATGTTGCTGCGGGAACGCGCGGTATCACGCCTTTCATCGTCGATGCCAGCACGCCAGGCCTGGACAGCAGCGCACACATTGCCGTGATGGCGCCGCACCCGCTGGCAACACTTGAATTCAAAAATTGCGTTGTACCGCAAGCCAGTCAACTGGGCGCCCTGAACGGTGGCTTCAAACTGGCCATGCAAACGCTGGACATCTTTCGCGCATCAGTCGCTGCGGCGGCTCTAGGCATGGCACGGCGCGCGCTAACTGAGGCGGTCAGCTATGCGCAGCAACGCAGCATGTTTGGCGGCAAACTGGCCGACTTTCAACTCACGCAAGCCAAACTGGGAGAAATGGCGGCGCTGGTCGATGCAGCGGCACTCCTGACCTACCGCGCAGCCTGGCTGCGTGATGAAGGTGAGCGCAAAGACAACATCGGAGTCACCTCTGAAGCCGGAGAACAACGAAATCGCAGCGTAGCCGCTGCGATGGCCAAAATGACCGCCACTGAAAACGCACAGCGCGTGATTGACATGGCACTGCAAATGCACGGTGGATTGGGCGTAAAAGTCGGCACTAAAGTTGAAAGCCTGTACCGCGACATTCGTTCGTTGCGCATTTATGAAGGTGCCACTGAAGTCCAGCAACTCATCATTGGTAAAGCCCTGCTCAAGAGGTGAGTGACATCATGGCCCCGCCCAAGTCTGCACAAACCGACCGCTTTGTTCACGACCACTTGCCGCCGCTTGAAGCACGTGCGGAGATGCGCTATGACTTGCCAGAGCTGCGCATTGCCGCTCAAGCAAATTTGGTGGATGTGCTTTTTGCTCAGGTTGCGGCACGGGGTTTGATGGGTAAGCCGTTTTTGCGATCCGACAAAATCACCCTTACTTACGCAGATGCGAGCGAACGTATCAACTGCATTGCGCAGGTATTGACCGAAGACTTTGGTCTGATACCCGGCAACCGCGTGCTGCTGCGCGGCGGTAATTCCATCGGCATGGCGTTGGCCTGGCTGGGTGTGGTCAAAGCCGGGTTGATAGCGGTGGCCACCATGCCGCTGCTACGCGCCAAAGAGCTGGGTGAAGTGATTGAAAAAGCGC
>JANMWH010000043.1:0-8193 GCA_031393945.1 Polaromonas sp.
GTGGCAGCATCGCCTAAAGGCCGCATCGGCAAAGCTGCGTTTTGGCGTGCCGACTGGTTTGTTGGGCTTGCTGTGGTTCTAGCCGTCTTTTCGTTGCACAAGTTCACCGACGTTTTTGAAACGCTGGAGCGGCGTTACTACGACTTCGCCAGCACGTCGACGTCTCGCCAGCCGTCCGACCGAATCGCCATCATTGCCATTGACGACCAAAGCATTGCCAACATTGGGCGCTTTCCGTGGCCGCGCGATGTGCAGGCAAAAATGACTGATTTGCTGGCTGCAGCAAAGGCCAAAGTGGTGGTCAACACCACCTTCTTTTTTGAACCCCAAACCGACCGCGGAATGACCTACCTTCAAAAAATGAAGGCAGTACTGAGCGACCCCGCGCTGGCGCCGAGTGCCAGCAACGACGAGCTGAGCAAACTGATTGCCGAGGCTGAAGTCGCCCTCGACACCGACACCAAGTTAGCGTCCAGCTTTTCAAAAGCGGGCAATGTGCTGATTCCCTCTACTTATATATTAGGGCCGCCTCAAGGCAAACCAGACAAGCCGCTGCCAGCTTTTGCGGTGAAAAGCGCCATCGCTGAAAACGGCGGGTTTTCAGAGCCGGTCATTCGCGGACAGCAGCCTATTGAGCTGTTGGGCAACGCGGCAGCGGGTGTGGGGCATGCCACGCAGTTGCAAGACATTGACGGCGCGGTGCGCAGCGAACCCCTGCTGGTTAACTATTTTGGTAGTGCGGTGCCATCGCTTAGTTTGCTGGCAGCGGCCAAGAGCTTGAACCTTGCGGTAGCGGACATCAAGTTGAACAGTGGCGAGTCTGTTCAGTTGGGCAGGCTGGTGGTTCCCACCGACGAATTTGCGGTGATGCGGCCGCAGTTTTATAAAGAAAAAGACGGCCGGGCGCCGTTTGCCGTTGATTCGTTTTATGACGTTTTGTCCGGAAAAATCGCATCGGCTAAATACGCCGACAAAATTGTGATCATTGGCGCCACTGCTGCTGGCTTGGGAACACAGTTTTCCACCCCGGCGGGGTCAAGCCTTGCGCCCGCGGAAGTCATGGCGCACATAACGTCGAGCATTTTGAACCAGCACTTTATTACCCGTCCAATCTGGGCAGGTGCGGCGACAATTTTGGTGTTACTTGTTATCTGCGCCTATCTGATTGTGGCTTTGCCCAGTCTGTCGGCTGGCAAGGCGGCAGTTATTACGTTGGTGATGTTTGTCAGCTTGTTGGTGGCCGAATTCGGCTTGCTGTCTGCCAGTGCCAAGTGGCTTGAATTTGTTTTTCCGGCAGCGCTGTTGGCCATTGGCCACCTTGCCCTGACCACCAAACGCTTTTTGGTTACCGAAGCGGGCAAAGTTAAATCCGACGACGAGTCGGCGGAAACCAACCGCATGATGGGCCTGGCGTTGCAAGGGCAAGGCCAACTCGATGCGGCGTTTGACCGCTTTCGCCGGGTGTCTTACAGCGACGCGCTGATGGACAACCTGAGCAGTTTGGCACTTGACTTTGAGCGCAAGCGCCAGTTCAACAAAGCCGAGGCGGTGTATGAATACATGGCCACACAAAACAAGGACTACAAGGGCCTGACCGCCAAGTTAAGCCGCGCTAAAAACCTGTCTGAAACCGTTATTTTGGGCGGCAGTGGCACGCACCCTGGCGGCACCATGCTGCTTGCTGGCGGCGGTGTTGAAAAGCCCATGCTGGGCCGGTACCAGGTTGAAAAAGAGCTGGGCAAAGGCGCAATGGGCGTGGTTTATTTGGGCAAAGACCCGAAAATCGGCCGGGTGGTCGCCATTAAAACCATGGCTTTGAGCCAAGAGTTCGAAGGTGAAGAACTGGACGACGCACGCGAGCGCTTCTTTCGCGAGGCAGAAACCGCAGGGCGTTTGCAGCACCAGAACATCGTGACCATTTTTGATGCGGGCGAAGAACACGACTTAGCCTTTATCGCGATGGAATTTTTAAAGGGCAAGGACCTGGCCGACGTCACCAAAGCGGGCCAGCTCTTGCCCGTGGCGACTGTGCTGTCGATCGTGGCGCGGGTGGCCGAAGCGCTGGCGTACGCGCACAAGCAGCATGTGGTGCACCGCGACATCAAGCCCGCCAACATCATGTATGACCTGGCCACAGACAGCGTCAAAGTCACTGACTTTGGTATTGCGCGCATCACGGATTCCAGCAAAACAAAAACCGGCCTGGTGTTGGGCACGCCGAGCTTTATGTCACCCGAGCAAATCGCAGGTAAAAAAATTGATGGCCGGTCTGATCTTTATTCCCTTGGCGTCATGCTGTACCAAATGTTGGCTGGTGTGTTGCCGTTCAGGGGCGAGTCTATGGCCGAGCTGATGTACAAAATTGCCAACGAGCCCGCACCTGACGTTCGGCTGGTGCAACCCGCAATATCTGAAAAATTAGCCAGCTTGGTCGCGCTGTCAATTGGCAAATTGCCTGCTGACCGCTTTCAGGATGGAGACAGTTTTGCGGCTGAACTGCGTGCACTGGGCGCAGGTGCAAATGTTAGTGCGGGCGCGGGCGATGTTGGCGCCGTTGCGTTAGCGGTGACAAGCTTTGCTGCGGCAGATGTTGCCAGCGGCGCTGTACAGCCGAGCCCTGAATTCGAAGCAACCGTGGTGCATGTCAAGCAAGTCGCGAGCTTTGAGCGGACTGTCGTCAGCCGGGCAGTCGATAATACGCGCGGTAGTACCGGTGATACCCAAGAGACTGATATTCAGCTCTAGGCGTGAAGCTCTAACCTAACGCCCTGATTAACACTCCATGATCTACGAGATTTGCACTGAAACTGACCCCGGCTTGACCCGCGAGAACAACGAAGACGCTGTTGTGTTTGATGCTGAAACGCAGCTGTGCATATTGGCTGACGGTATGGGCGGCTACAACGCCGGTGAAATCGCCAGCGGCATGGCAGTAGCGTTTATAAAGTCTGAGATGAGCCGCTGGCTGGCACAGGCCGGTAAAAATGCAAGTACCAAGGAAGTGCGCAGGGCCATGGAAATTTGCGTGCAAAACGCAAATTACTCCATCTTCAATGCCGCTAATTCCAATCCGCAGTACAACGGCATGGGCACAACGTTAGTGGTGGCGGCTTTCCTGGGCGACAGGGTGATGGTGGGGCATATTGGGGATTCCCGCTGCTATCGGCTGCGCGGAGGTGATTTTCAGCAAATCACCAAAGACCACTCGCTGCTTCAAGAGCAAATTGATGCCGGCCTGATCACGCCGGAGCAGGCGTTGACGTCCAGCAACAAAAACCTGGTCACCCGCGCGTTGGGCGTTGAAGACACCGTCAGCCTGGAAGTCAACGAGCACAAAGTAGAGCCGGGTGACATTTATTTGATGTGTTCTGACGGTCTGTCAGATATGGTGCTTGACGCGCCGATAGGGCAAATCATGCGGGGTGAAGGTGAACTGCAGCTCAAAGCCAAGCAGTTGGTGCAGGCCGCTAATGACAACGGCGGCAGGGACAATATTTCTGTCTTGTTGGCTTGCGCCAACGAGGCCGAGGTTAAACGCGGGTTTTTATCCCGGATGCTCGGGAAGTAAGAAATGATTAAAATGACAGCAAATACTGGGAGTGGGCCATGCCGAAAATGATCGTCTCGATTGACGGCGTTGTAATTAAAGAAGTGCAGTTGACCAAAGACCGGACGTCTTTGGGTAGGCGTCCTTACAACGACATCGTGATCGACAACCTCGCCGTCAGCGGCGAACATGCGGTGTTGCAGCTCGCCGGAAACGACGTGCACCTTGAAGACCTGAACAGCACGAACGGCACTTACCTCAACGGCAAAGCCGTTAAAAAGCAGCTTTTGCAAAACGGCGACACGGTTGAAATTGGCAAGTACCGCATCAAGTACATCAGCGAAGCGGCCGACGCTAGCTATGAAAAAACCACGGTCTTCAAAGCCGGTTCAGCGGCCGCGTCTGCAATAACAAGCATGGCAGCAACGGCTGCAGCACCCTTGGGTGGGTCAGCGGCTGTAGGGCAAGCGGCCATTAAGGTCATGTCGGGTGCAGCGGCGGGCCGCGAAGTTCCGCTGGTCAAAGTGGTCACCACCATCGGCAAGCCTGGCGTTGCCGTAGCGGCCATTACCCGCCGGCCTCATGGCTTTGTCATCGCTCACGTCGAAGGTGCCACCCGGCCGTCTTTAAACGGTACCGTGATTGGTGCAGAGCCGGTCGCGCTGAAAAACGGCGACACGCTTGAGTTGGCGGGCACGCAGATGCAGTTTGTTCAAAACGCGTAGACCACTTTGCGGCATGTAAGCGCCGCAATTTAAGTCAAGTCACTGGCAAGCCGCCTAAATCTGCATGCTGCTAATTTCAAAACACTGGCGGCGCATCGCAGTCACGCTGATTCCGCTTTTGTTCGCGCTGCTGCACGCCAGCGGCGCTTTGCGTTTGGGCGTGCTCCAGCGGCTCGACGACATTATCTATGACGCGCGTCTTCGCGCCACCATGCCGCAAACCCTCGATGAGCGCATCGTCATCGTCGATATTGATGAGAAAAGCTTGGCCGAGTTCGGGCGTTGGCCTTGGGGCCGCAACAAGCTTGCAACACTGGTTGATGAATTGTTTGTCAAGCATCAGGTTGCGCTGTTGGGTTTTGACGTGGTCTTTGCTGAGGCAGACGAAAGCTCTGGCTTAAAACGCTTGCAGCAACTGGCGCAAAACGAGATGCGAGACCAACCCGGTTTCGCCGACAAGGTCAGTCAATTTCAATCCAGCCTCGACTACGACGCAACGTTTGCCCAAGCCGTAAAAAATCGGCCCGTGGTACTGGGCTACTACCTGACCAGCGACCGCGATGGTCGGGTAAGCGGCTTGCTGCCCGTCCCCGTGATGGACGCCGCACTGCTACAAGGCCGCCCCATCAAGTTCACCAGCTGGAATGGCTACGGCTCCAACATTGAGATCCTTGCCAAAGCGGCCCCCTTGGCCGGATTTTTCAATTCCATCACAGAAAGCGACGGCGTGGTGCGCTCCATCCCGCTGCTGGCGGAGCACAAAGGCAATTACTACGAATCTTTGTCGATGGCCATTTTCAGGCTGCTTGCAGGGTTGCCAAGTGTGGAGCCCGGCTTTCCCAAAGAAAAGTTTTTAAGTCGCAACTACCAAGGCTTAGAAAGCATTTTGCTCAAAAATGGCGCAACAACGCTGGCTATTCCGGTAGACGATCGGGTGGCTACGCTGGTGCCGTTTCGCGGGCCGGGTGGCGCTAGCGGCGGCTCTTTTCGGTACGTCTCTGCTGCCGATGTGCTCGCCAAGCGGGTTGACAACAGCTTACTTAAGGGCAAGATTGTCTTGCTGGGCACAACGGCCCCGGGCCTGCTCGACTTGCGTGTCACGCCGGTTGGTGAAACCTATCCCGGCGTCGAAACCCACGCCAACGTAATTTCAGGCTTTTTGGACGGCAAAATTTTCGTCAAACCCGACTACGCCATCGGCTTTGAAGTGGTGATTTTGATCTTGTCTGGGTTGGCGCTGGCCTTGCTGCTACCGCTGCTCTCCGCCCCCAAGGCCGTGGCCTTGAGTTTGCTGGTGATTGGCGCGCTGGTGGGGCTTAATTTTTGGCTGTACCTGGGTTCGGGCTTGGTACTGCCGCTGGCCAGTGCACTGGTAACGGCCGTAACGGCTTTCGCGCTCAATATGAGTTACGGCTACTTTGTAGAAAGCAAGTCCAAGCGGCAGCTGGCTAACTTGTTCGGTACCTATGTGCCGCCCGAGCTGGTCGACGAGATGGTCAAAGACGCTGGCAGCTACAGCATGAAGGCCACCACCAAAGAGCTGACCGTGATGTTCTGCGACATGCGCGGCTTCACCCAAATGAGCGAAACCATGGAGCCCACGCAGCTGCAGGCGCTGCTGAATGCCGTGTTCAGCCGCCTGACTGATCAAATCCGCAGCAACCGCGGCACGATTGACAAATACATGGGCGACTGCGTCATGGCGTTTTGGGGCGCACCGGTCGACACGCCAGACCACGCCAGCCTGGCCGTCAAAACCGCGCTTGAAATGGCGGTGGCCATCCGCGCACTGAATGAAGAGCATCGCGCCAAAGGCCTGCCCGAGATTGGTATTGGCATCGGCCTGAACACCGGCACCATGTGCGTGGGCGACATGGGCTCAGACATTCGCCGCAGCTACACCGTGATTGGCGACTCGGTTAATTTAGGGTCGCGCCTGGAGGGTTTGTCTAAAACCTACGGCGTTGATATTGTGGTGAGTGAGTCCACCCGCCGATTGGCGCCCGAGTTTGCCTGGCAAGAGCTCGACAAAGTGCGCGTTAAAGGCAAAGACAACGCCGTGAGTATTTTTTGGCCGCAGTTCGCCTCACAACCAGGCCAGCCCGGCATGCCAGACAAGTCTGCCGAGCTAAAAACATGGGCCCAGGCGCTTAAAGCCTACCGAATGCAGGATTGGGATCAATGCGACGTGCAACTTCTTAATTTACAACGCTTAAATGCCAAAAAATACCTTTACCAGTTGTATGCAGAGCGTGTAGCCTCTATGAGGTTGCTTCCTTTTGACCCCGAGTGGGACGGCGCAACCAATTTCCAAACCAAATAACCCTCGCATGCGTTGCAAAAATAATCAAGAATAGTTATGAAAGTAAGGGTACTAGGCTGCTCCGGAGCCATCGCTAAAGACTGCCGCACCACGTCTTTTTTAATTGACGACGATGTACTAATCGACGCCGGCACCGGCGTTGGCGATTTAACACTTGACGAAATGCGCCATGTTGACCACGTGCTGCTAACGCACTCCCACCTGGACCACGTGGCTGCGTTACCGCTGATGGTCGACGCAGTTGCCTCCCAGCGCCAAAAACCCATTCAGGTGCACGCGCTGGCGGGCACGATTGCAGCCCTGAAGGCGCATATTTTTAACAATACGATCTGGCCAGATTTTTCACGCATCCCGACGGTAGAGGCGCCTTTCATCACCTTTCACCCGATTGAAATCGGCCAGGTGGTCTCGCTCGCTAAAAAGCACTTTGAAGTGTTGCCAGCAGTGCACACCGTGCCCGCCGTGGGCTACGCGGTCAGCGGCGGCACGGGTAACGGGTGCTGGGTATTTACCGGCGACACCGAGCGCAACCCCGCACTGTGGGCGCGCATCAACCAGCTCGACGTGGCTATGCTGGTGATTGAAACCGCGTTCAGTAACCGCGAGCAGGGGTTGGCAAAACTCAGCTTGCACTTGTCACCGCAAACGCTCGCCAACGAGCTCGACTTTATTGACAAGTCAAAAAAATACCCAATCTACATCACGCACACCAAGCCGTTTGAAACGGACGTCATCATGGCTGAAATTCAGCGCTTTGATCAAACCATTCCCGGTGGCAACAACGTGGTGCACGACATCCGCTGGCTCCGGGCTGGGCAGGTGTTTGACGTATGAGCGGCCCGGGCAGCACAAGCCTGGGTGCCACGGGCATCACCAACAGCGCCTTTGGCGGCCTGGCCGCCGTAGAGCCGCGCAGCCCTGAAGACGAGTTTTTCAACTCGCAAATGCTGCCGCCGCAAGAACGCGGCGTAACGTTTGAGGCGCTGTTCTTCAGGCAGCTCCAGCAGGTCACCACGCGCATTCATGAGACTGAAAACATCGATCAGATCATGCTTGATGCCAGTCAGGACATCTGCCGCCTGTTTAACGCCGACCGCCTGACGCTGTACGCCGTTAGCCCCGACAGCACATCGATCATTTCAAAAGTTAAAACTGGCCTGAACACCAGCCGCGATTTAAAGCTGCCCATCACACCGCAAAGCATTGCCGGCTACGTTGCCATGGCGCGCGCGCCGGTCAATATTGTTGACGTATACGACCAAAGCGAGCTCAGCAAAATTCACCCCAAGCTAACCTTTTTGCAAGAAGTCGACAAGCGCTCGGGTTACCGCACCAAGCAAATGCTAGTGGTGCCGGTGCTTGACGGGCAAACCCTGAGCGGCGTGCTGCAAATCATCAACAACCGCAGCGACCAGCCCTTTGCAAAACTTGAAGAAGACGGCGCCAAACAGTTGTGCAAAACACTCGGCATCGCCATTCGCCAGCGGCTTCAAAAAGCCAGCGACGCACAGCGCCGCAAAGCCACCAAATACGATGGCCTGGTGACTGACGGCGTACTGAGCGCTGACCAGCTAGCCGCCTGCGTACAAAAAGCCCGA
>JANMWH010000046.1:0-11201 GCA_031393945.1 Polaromonas sp.
CCGCCTGAATTGCTGCTTAAAGCGCAAGGCATCAAAGTCGCTTTTTTTTATTTTTACGGCGTAATGACCGATGGCGGTCAGTACATGTAAGAGCACGGCGAAACACACAAGCGGGTAAATAAATTGGACGGACACGGCCTAAAGTTATTGCAAAAAGTGGGCATCACACCCGCTGTGATCACGGGCCGCGACAGCCCGGCGCTGCGCGCGCGGCTGGGTGCGCTCGGCATCGCCCACGCGCACTACGGCACGGAAGACAAGCGCCCCGCTGCCGAAGCAACGCTGCGCACGTTGGGGCTTGACTGGGCACAAGCCGCTTCCATCGGCGACGACTGGCCTGATTTACCCGTCATGCGCCGCGCCGCGTTCAGCTGTGCGCCCAGCACCGCGCATGCCGAGGCAAAAGCGGCGGCGCATTACGTTACTACCCTTGGCGGCGGGCATGGCGCCGCACGCGAGTTTTGTGATGCCTTGCTGATGGCCACCGGGCGTTACGCCGAGCTGCTTGGCGCGTACGACTGATGGCTGAGGTGCGCGCGCCTGCCGTGCCGCTGTGGCGTCAGCTGTGGCAACAACTGTGGCATGGATGGGACCGCGCCTCCATTTATCTGCCGGTGGTGTTGATGGCGGGGTTGGCATTGGGCACGTATTGGCTGGTGCGCAACTCACCGCAATTGGCGTCACCGTCCGTGCTCAAAGCGTCAAGGCACGACATTGATTACTTCATGCGCAAATTCACCGTGAAGTCGTTTAACGAAAAAGGGCAACTCAAAAGCGAGGTCAGCGGGGCCGAGGCGCGCCATTTCGCCGACACCGACACGCTGGAAATCGACCAGGCCCGCATCCACAGCCTCAGCGACAAAGGCCGCATTGTGATTTCTACCAGCAACCGCGCCTTGAGCAACAGCGACGCATCCGAGGTGCAGTTGTCTGGCAATGCGCGGGTGGTGCGTGAGGCCGCGGCTGGCACCGACGGGCAGGCCGTACCCCGGCTGGAGTTCAAGGGCGAGTTTTTGCACGCTTTTGTCAACGAAGAGCGGGTCACCTCCCACCTGCCGGTTGTGCTGACGCGCGGTGGCGATCAATTCACGGCCGACACGTTTTCATACAGCAGCCTGGACGGCATTGCTGATTTAAAAGGTCGGGTCAGAGCGCAACTGATGCCGGGTAACACGGCCAAGCCCGGCGTCGTCACTTCGCCCGTCACCGCTCCGGTCATTGGCCCAGTTACCGGCCCGGTCACCGGCCCTGGAAAACCGCGATGAACAAGCCACCCAGCGCCACCGCCCCGCTGGTATTTATTACCGGCGCATCCAGCGGCATTGGCCAAGCCCTGGCGCTGCGGTTTTACCAAGCAGGCTATCGGCTGGCGTTGGTGGCCAGGCGTACGAATGAAGTTCAATCGTGGGCTGAGTCAATCAATATGGGTGCGAACAGCTATGCAATATATAGCGCCGATGTGTCCGACATCAGCAGCATTGTTGCCGCCGGTGCTGCCTGCCTGGCCAGCCAAGGCGTCCCCAATGTGGTGATTGCCAACGCCGGCATCAGCGTGGGCATGGACACAGCATTTATTCAAGACATCGATGTGATGGCTCAAACTTTTGCCACCAACAACATTGGGCTGGCCGCCACGTTTCAGCCGTTTATCACCGCCATGACGCAGCGCGGCTCAGGCGCGCTGGTGGGCATTGGCAGCGTGGCTGGCATTCGCGGCTTGCCGGGGCACGGGGCTTACTGCGCGAGTAAAGCGGCGGTCATTGCCTACTGCGAAAGCCTGCGCGGCGAGTTGCGGCCGACCGGCGTCAAGGTCGTGACCATTTGCCCGGGCTATATCGACACGCCGCTGACCCGCAAAAACAGCTACGCCATGCCATTTTTAATGCAGCCCGACGCATTTGCCAGCAAGGCCTTTGACGCGATTGCCCAGGGCAGCAGCTACCGCGTGATTCCGTGGCAAATGGGCGTGGTTGCCAAACTGCTGCGCGTGCTGCCCAACGCGCTGTTTGACAAAGCGCTGTCCGGTCGGGCGCGCAAAAAGCGCCAAGCAGAAAAAAGTTAGCAGCTCTACGCTATGCGCCAAGCGCTATTAATTAAGGAGCTGCTCGCGCCTGTATTCATTGGGCTACAGCTCGATTAAGGCGTTAAAAAGGCCTCAAAATGCGAATTTTGAAGCCTTTTTGTCAACCTGAAATGATTCAGGCTGAAACGGTCTGCAAGGGCTTAGTAGCCGCCGCGTCCACCACCACCGCCGCCGCCGCCAGAACGACCACCGCCGCCGCCTGCACCGCCGCCGCCGTACGGGCTGCGAAAACCACCGTCGCCACCGCCGCCGCCAGAACGACCACCGCCGCCGCCGTAGCCGCCGCCACCTGAACGGTCACCGCCGCCGCCGCCACCACCACCGTAGCCGCCACCGCCGCCGCCAAAGCCGCCAGTACGCGGCGGACGCGCCTCCATCGGACGAGCTTCGTTCACCACAACACTGCGGCCGCCCAAAGGCTGGCCGTTCATGCCAGTGATAGCTGCTTGTGCTTCTGCGTCGCTGCCCATTTCCACAAAGCCAAAGCCTTTGGAGCGGCCGGTGTCACGTTCCATCATGACTTTAGCGCTGGTCACAGAGCCGAACTGGCCAAATGATTGTTGCAGGTCTTCGTCGCGGACCGAATATGGCAGGTTGCCGACGTAAAGTTTGTTGCCCATTAAGGGACTCCTCTAAAACACAAAAATATCGATCTCTATATTGAAATCGAATAACAAAAGCGATGGAGCCCCGTTAGCACAACAAAACTGAAACATACCGCTGTAGCGCGCGAAACTGACCGATCACTAACCTGTGTAAATTCAAAAATTTACACCCGTATATTATGCTGCATGCGGGCAAAATGAACGCAACTATCGTTACTACCTATAAAAGACGTAAGTTTAGGTGTCTTGTCCGCTAGCTGGCGGCGTCATCCCCACCGCCGTAGTTGCGCCACTTGCCCATCGCCGCGCGCAGCGTCAGCACCTGGTTTTCAAACTTTGGGCAAGCCTTGCAGGCCAGCATGTGAAGCCGCAACGCAATGTGGTCGGGTATGGCCAATGTGCGGTCTTCCCGGGCAATCACCAAAGCAGCGGCTTGCTTGCAGGTGCGGCGGAGCATCGTAATTTTGGACATTAAAGCAATTCATTCCATCAGTACAAGTTAGTTCTTTGATAGCGCGGCGGCGCCAAACCAGTTAATGTTCAGGCACTCTTGCAAGCGCAATCTGGCGCGGTGCAATTGCACATACAAGTTAGTAGGCGTCAGCTTCAATTCCTTACAGACTTCGGGGCACGACATTTCCAGCCATTCGCGCATTAAAAACAGTCGCCCCAGCGCTGGCGGCAAGCGCTCGACACAGGCGTCGAGCACCGCAAAAAACTGCTGCTGCTCCAGCGTTTGATGCGGGTTACCCCATTCACAAGGCGTCTCAGAAAAGTGCCCATCGGCTTTAAAACTGATTTTGTCCAGCTCGTCGCCCTCGGCGTCGTCAGCATCGCTGGTCAGTGAGAACTCACGCGTTTGCTTGCGAATAATGTCAATTACCTTGTGCTTCAAAATGCCCACCAGCCAGGTTTTAAGCTGCGAGCGATTGCCAAAGCTCTGCGGTTTAGACAGCGCGGCCAGCAGCGTTTCAGACACTGCGTCGTCAGCCCACGCGTCGTTACGCAGCTGCAGCCGCGCAAATTTCAACAGGTAAACGCGGTGCTCTACTAACTGCTCGTTAAAGTTGGCCATGGATGGAAGTCTACTAGCTAGGCGGCCAAAACCAAAACTGCGTGAACCCAGCCCTAGAGCAATAAAATCCATAAGTAAGATTTTGTCAGCGGCAGCGACTACCAGCCAGCCAATCCGGGGTTGGTGGGCTGTTTTTTAAGGGTTGACTGCACTTCTTCAACCAGTGCGTACTATCGGAATCATCATGAAAATATTGAGTTCTTTCCTGCTAAGTTTTACATTGGGCTTGATTGTGGCCGCGCCCGCTGCAGCGCAGCGCGCCGTGGCACCCACTGAGCCGCCTGAGGCCGCCGCGGAGTTTGCCCAAATCATCGGTAAAACAGTAGACGGCGCGCCCTTCAAATTGGCTGCGCTAAAAGGCAAGGTTGTACTAATCATGTTTTGGTCAACGGGCTGCGCAGTTTGCCGCGACAAAATGCCGGAGCTGCGCAGCAATTACGAGGGTTGGGCTGGCAAACCGTTTGAGTTGGTGGCCGTCAGTGTGGACACGCGCATGCAAGACTTGCGTGACTACGAGCGGATTGTTTCGGCGTCAGTGCCACTCAAGCAGCGCTTTGTTCAGTTGTGGGCGGGCGAGGCGGGCTACCAAGACAACCTGGGCAAGCACGCGTCGCTGCCCGCAGCTTACCTGCTAGATAAAACTGGCAAAGTCGTTGCGCGTTACACCGGACGCATACCCCCTGAAGCCTGGGACAAAATCGCCGACTTGCTGTAATTGCGAAAATTGTTTTAACAAGACCCATAATTTTGTAAGAAGTGCTGTGGCCGCCAGACTAAACATTAACCAGGCGAAAAAGCCGGTTCTGGCAAACTCTGAATCCTCACCGTTTGTTTCTGTTGCCCAGTTTTTTGACTTTAACTTTAACTTTTGGAGATTTTCATCATGAACCAACGCGCTCTCATCGCTGCCGCTGCAGCCTCTTTGTTGTCCACCCTGTTGATCGCTGCTCCAGCGATGGCTCAAGAAAAAGAAAAATGCTTCGGCATTGCCGAAGCCGGTAAAAACGATTGCGCCAATTTGTCGGGCACGCACTCATGCGCCGGCCAGTCCAAATTGACGGCAGACGCAGGCGAGTGGAAGTACGTGGCCAAGGGCACCTGCGAAGGCATGAAGGGCATGTCTGCTGATGCAGCCAAGGCTAAAGTAAAAATGATGACCGAGAAAAAGGGCTAACTCAACCCTCGGTTTTTAGGGGAGGTTTGTATGTCCGCATCTCTTCCCTATTTCCCACCGCATTCACCCGCCCTTGCCGCACCTGTCGGCATCGGCTGGCGGCACCCGCATTACGCCGACGTACTTGAGCAGTTGCCGCCGCTGGACTTTTTAGAAGTCCATTCCGAGAATTTTTTTGCCGCCGGTGGTGCGGCATTGGCTGTGCTTAAACAGGGCCGCGCCAGTTACCCCGTCAGTTTGCATGGTGTGGGTTTGGGCTTGGGCTCAGCTGCCGGTATTGATGCGTGGCATTTAGATCAGCTTGCGCGGCTGGTCGAGCAAATTGAGCCGGTTCGGGTGTCTGACCACGCCTGCTTTGCGCGCGCCCACGTGGCCGGGCAAACGCTGCACGCCGCAGATTTATTGCCGCTGGCTTTTAACGCTGCTACCCTGGCTATTTTGTGCGCCAACGTGCAGCAAGTGCAAGACCGATTGGAGCGCCCGCTGCTCGTTGAAAACCTGTCGGCGTATGTCAGCTTTAGCAACAGCGACATGAGCGAGCCCGATTTTTTAAACCAGCTTAGCAAGCGCACCGGGTGTGGCCTGCTGGTTGATGTGAACAACATTTACGTCAATGCCCTTAACGAATTATTGGCGGGTGAAGACGTTGGGCCAGGTACCGATCCGCTGGCCGCTTGTGTTGCCTGGCTTGATCAGATCAACCCGACCGCCGTGGGTGAGCTGCACCTGGCCGGCCACATTCACACGCCTGAGATGGTGATTGACGACCACGGCAGCCGCGTGTGCGATGCCGTGTGGCAAATTTACAAGCATGCGCAAAGTCGATTCGGCAACGTGCCCGCGCTGATTGAGTGGGACACCGACATTCCGACGCTAAGTGTGTTGCTCGGCGAGGTTGCGTTGGCTAAAGCGGCCGTAGCGCCATGAGCAGCGTTAGCCCGTCCGAGCAGCAAACATTAATGCTGGCCGCCTTGCTTTGTAGACAGCCGCTGGCTGCCTTGCAAGCGGTGCTGCAAAACGGAGGGGCCGCGCAGGCCGAGCGCGGCATGAGCGTGTACCAAGCCAACGCGGCGGTGTTGGCCGAGCGCACGCTAAGCAGTACCTTTCCTGTGCTGGCGCAGCTGATTGGCAATGAGAGTTTTGATCCATTGGCGCGCCATTTTTGGCGGCAGCACCCACCGCTGCGAGGCGATATGGGCCAATGGGGCGAGTTGCTGGCAGCGTTTGTAGACGCTGCGCCGCAATTGGCCGACGAACCTTATTTAGGCGACGTTGCACGAATTGAATGGGCGCTGCACTGCGCCGGTGGTGCCCCTGATGCCGTGCTTGATGCTGCGTCTTTTTCGCTGCTGTCTGACGATTCTTCTGAACCAGTAAGCCTGGCGATAAGTCCCGGTGCGTACACGCTCGCAAGCAAATATCCGGTGGCCAGCATCGTCAACGCACATTCCGGCGGCGCGACTACGCTCGGCTCAGCAGCCGAGTTGCTTCGCAGTGGGGTTGGAGAACATGCGTTGGTGTGGCGACAAGGCTTCAAGCCGCGCGTGCGCATCAGCAGCGCGGCTGAACATGCGTTGGTCAACGGCCTGCTGCAGCGCCTTTCGCTAGACGCCGCGCTTAGCTTGGCACTGGCGCAAGACCCGGCATTCGACTTCGACCAATGGCTGGGCGAAGCCGTGCAAACGGGGCTGGTTTTTTGCGCCTACCGATTATCTGAATAAACAACAAAGAGGACTCCCATGACATCAACGCCCACTACTTTCATCAGCAAAATACGCAGCGCCTGGAGCCCGCTTAACCGGCTGCTCGACGCGCTTCAGCCACTGGCCGCCTTGCTGGCGCGGCTGTATGTTGCGCAAGTGTTTTTCTTGTCTGGCTTAACCAAGCTGCGTGACTGGGGCACCACCGTGGCGCTGTTCACGGATGAATACAAAGTACCGTTTTTGTCGCCTACCGTTGCTGCGGCGCTGGGCACGGCGGGGGAGCTGGTGCTGCCGGTGTTGCTGGTGTTGGGTTTGGCTGGCAGGTTCTCGGCGCTGGGGTTGTTTGTCGTCAATGCGGTTGCCGTTATTGCGCTTACCGAAATTGCGCCGACTGCGTTGCAGCAACATATTTTGTGGGGAACGCTGCTGGCCGCGTTGGCGATTTACGGTGTGGGCCCGTGGTCAGTTGATAAGTGGATGAAACGCTAAAAAAAGAGGCTTTTTAAGGCATTTTTAAGCATGTTTTAGTGCTGTAGCCCAATTAATACGGGCGCGAGCAGCTATGACTTTAATAGTGAACAGGTTCGGTTGCCGCATTCAAGTGGCGTAGTCCGCACCCAGCTTGTCGAGTTTGCGAATCAGCGAAGGCCACACAAACGCGCCGCCCAGCCCACCGGTTTGCACCCGCAGCGCTTCAGCCACACCTTTAACAATCAGTGCATTAACGGGCGTCAGCTCGCCCCCACCAGCTTGCGCGTCGATTTGAATGCGGCAGGTGTTCTCAAACGTGTACATCGACAGAAATGCATCAGCAATCGTTGGCCCCACCACCAGCAGGCCATGATTGCGCAACACCAAAAAGTTGGCGGTGCCCAAGTCGGCTTGCAGGCGCGGCTTTTCTTCTGGCTTGAAGGCCACGCCTTCATACGCGTGGTAGGCCAGCGAGCTCAACACAAAGGTTGATTGCTGGCTAATCGGCAGCACGCCACCCGCCTGCGCGCTAACTGCCACACCCGCTCGCGTGTGGGTGTGCAGCACGCAACCCGCATCAGGCCGCGCCTCATGCACTGCGCTGTGAATCACAAAACCGGCCGGGTTAACCGGGTACGGCGAGTCAATGATTTTGTTGCATTTATCGTCAACTTTGACCAGGCTGGACGCCGTGATTTCATCAAACATCAAACCATAGGGGTTGATAAGAAAGTGGTGCGCGTCGCCACTGACTGACGCGGGCAGCTTGGCGCTGATATGCGTAAAAACCAAATCGCTCCAGCCGTACAGCGCCACAAGACGGTAGCAAGCGGCCAGGTTGCAGCGCAGTTGCCACTCTTCGGCTGAGACGGTGTTTTTCAAAGTGGGGGTTGTCATGAATTAGGTCTTTGGTTGGGCGAGGCTTCAGGATACTCCGCTTGTGTGCACGCAAACCGATAAAACGCAACATGGCGTCTCGACGGCGACTTGGGCGGTGAACGCAGCAGATGGGTGTTCAGCCCAAGCGTCGTTGCCTTGCTACCTGTGGATTGATATACTAGTTAAGCGCCGATTTGCTACAGCTTGCGGGCGCTTAATAAGTTCAGCTAAAGACGCCTGCCAGCCCGGCCTCGCCTTTAGCGACGCCGGGTTTTTTATTTTCAGTTAACCAAAGATGTTGATAGCCACACCACAGTCGATGCATTTTGAAGAAGCCTTGCCGCTGCAAAGTGGCGCATCGCTTCGTGCCTACGACTTGAGCTATGAAACCTACGGCACACTGAATGCTGACAAGTCCAACGCAGTGCTGATTTGCCACGCGCTCAATGCCTCGCATCATGTTGCGGGTGTGTACGAAGGCCAGCCAAAATCTGAAGGCTGGTGGCACACCATGATTGGCCCCGGCAAACCAGTGGACACCAATCAGTTTTTTGTCATTGGCGTGAACAATCTGGGCTCGTGCTTCGGCTCTACCGGGCCGATGCAAATTAACCCGGACACTGGCCAGATTTACGGCGCTGATTTCCCGGTGGTTACTGTTGAAGACTGGGTACACGCGCAAGCACGTTTGATGGACGCGCTGGGCATACAAACCTTGGCCGCCGTTATGGGCGGCAGCTTGGGCGGCATGCAGGCCTTGAGCTGGACGCTGCAGTACCCGAGCCGCGTGAAGCACGCCGTCATAGTGGCCAGCGCGCCTAATTTAACGGCAGAAAACATCGCGTTCAACGAAGTGGCGCGCCGCGCAATCGTCACCGACCCTGACTTTCATGGTGGCCATTACGCCGCCCACGGCACGCTGCCCAAGCGCGGCTTGCGCATTGCGCGAATGATTGGGCACATTACGTACCTCAGCGACGACGTGATGAATGAAAAGTTTGGACGACAGCTAAAAGAAATCTCTAAAGCGAACGTCAGTGGCTATAAGTTTTCAACGCAAGACGTCGAGTTTCAGATCGAAAGTTACCTGCGTTATCAAGGCGATAAATTCAGCGAGTACTTTGACGCGAACACCTATTTGTTGATTACGCGCGCGCTCGACTACTTTGACCCGGCATCCAGTTTTGGCGGTGATTTAAGCGCAGCGCTGAGCAAAGCAACGGCCAAGTTCTTGCTCGTCAGCTTCACCACCGACTGGCGTTTTGCGCCCACCCGCAGCCGTGAAATGGTTAAAGCCTTGCTAGACAACCAGATCGACGTGAGTTACGCCGAGATTGACGCGCCGCATGGGCATGATGCTTTTTTGTTAGATGACGCCCGTTACATGGGCGTAGTGCGCTCTTATTTTCAGAGCAAGGTAAGGCCGGCATGAGCACACCTTCTCCAGACACGCTGTCAATCGCCGCTTTGGTACCGCACGGCTCACGGGTGCTTGACCTGGGTTGCGGCACCGGCGAGTTGTTGGCGTATTTGATTAAAGAGCGCGGCTGCTCTGGCTATGGCGTTGAAATCAACGATGCCAATGTACAAGCTTGCGTGGCGCGCGGCGTGAACGTGATTCAGCTCAACCTTGACGAAGGCCTGGCGGTTTTCGGCGACGCCTCGTTTGATGTGGTGCTGCAAATCGACACGCTGCAACACCTGCGCAACGCAGAAGTCATGCTGGTTGAAACAGCGCGAGTCGGCCGAATTGGCATTGTTGCTTTCCCCAATTTCGGGCATTGGCCCAATCGCCTGGCAGTGTTGCGCGGCCGCATGCCCGTGACTAAAGTGTTGCCCTACCAGTGGTACGACACGCCCAATATTCGGGTGGGCACGCTGCAAGATTTTGAGGCACTGGCAGTTAAAAACCAGCTGCAAATCATCGACCAGTTTGGCCTGCAGGACGGGCGTGAAGTACGCTTTTGGCCGAACGCGCTGGCCAGTAGGGCGGTGTTCAAGTTTCAGCGCCAGTGACTTTTATCGGTGCTAACATTCAGTCATCGGGAACACAGCCTCCCGAGTCTTGACTAGAACAGACGGTGTCCCGTCCAAGCGCTGGCAACTCGTTTAGAGTACTTTGTGGACACCCGTATCAACTCTTCCCTTTCCGTTTCCGCTCCTTCTTTTTTCATTTCGCCGCAAGAGCTTGGCAGCCGCTTGGGCCATGCCGATGCGCCTTTGCTGCTGGATGTCAGGCCGCAAGCCCGCTATGACGGCAGCTCGCGAATGCTGGTGGGCGCACAGCGTTGCGCGCCACAAGACGTGCCTGCTTTTGCAGCTGCTTTGTCTGCTTCAAATCCTGATCGAGCGGTGGTGGCTTACTGCGTGTTTGGCCACGAAGTCAGCGCAGACGCGGCTGCGGCTTTGCGCCGGGCGGGCCTAAATGCACAAGCGCTGGCCGGCGGATTTGAGCGCGGGCAAGACGGCGCAGACGACGCGCAAGATATTGCCAAGTGGCGCTTGACGCCACCGCTTACCTTTGCCAAGCGCCCTGACTGGGGCGTGCCGAACGAGCAAGCATCGCGCTGGGTTACGCGGGCGCGCCCCAAAATCAACCGAATTGCTTGCCCCTGGCTGATACGCCGTTTCATCGACCCGCGTGCCGAGTTCCTTTATGTGCCAACTGAGCAGGTGTTTGAAGAGGCTACGCGCCTGAATGCGGTGGCTTTCGACATACCGGGCGCGCCGGTATCGCACGTCGGTGAGTTGTGCAGTTTTGACGCTTTGTTGGCAGGGTTTGAATTGAGTACACCGGGTCTTGAGCAGCTAGCGCGCATCGTGCGCGGTGCAGACACCGACTGCTTGAGTCTGGCACCCCAGTCAGCGGGCTTGTTGGCTTTTTCGCTAGGCTTGTCGCAACTGCATGCTGACGACCACGCCATGCTGGAAGCAGCGATGCCGTTTTATGACGCGCTTTACGCGTGGTGCAGCGGAGCGCAAAACGAGCCGCGTAACTGGGCTCCGCAAAACCGCGCGGCCACCACCCCACGAACAACCTCATGACCACGTCCGATTCGAGCCGCCCAGCCCCAGTGCTCTTTAGCGAGGCCCTGCGCTTTTGGCTGCAGCTGGGCTTTATCAGCTTCGGCGGGCCTGCTGGGCAAATTGCCATCATGCACCGCGAGCTGGTAGAGCGCCGCCGATGGATTTCTGAAAAACGGTTTTTGCA
>JANMWH010000083.1:0-9624 GCA_031393945.1 Polaromonas sp.
ATGGCCGCCACATGCACGTCGCCAGACAGCAGCGTGACGCGAATGCCCTTTGCGCTGGCCGCCAGCAACCGGTGAATCAGGCGAAGGCGCTCAGCCTTGTGCGGCGGGCTGGTCCAGTGGTCACGCAGGTCGTCTTCCAGCGTCTGCTGGCCGGGGAAAATGCCCAGCAGTTTTTCAAGCAGCTCAAAACTGGGGTGCACTACCGGAATGCTGCTCATCACAAACAAATGCAACATGCCGCCTGCGGCTTCTTGCTCATCAAGCCACTGGTAAACCGCACGCCAGCTGGCATCGCTCATGACTTGCTCGGCGTGCAACACGCCGCCGGTGGCATCTACATCGCCTGAGCGCGGGCTGCGTTCGCTGCGCATGTCTAGTGTGAGTAGCCCTGCCGCACCCATGCGGTAGCCGCTGCTGTGCGCGCTTTGGCCGGGCAGGGTGGCGGGCGCGTGCGCGCCCGGTTGCATGATCTGCCGCTGGAACAATTCAAACGCTGCCCGGGCGACTTTAAAAATGCCCTGAAACACCGGGCATTCGTGCAAATCAGCTGGGTGCGAGCCCCAGCCGTCCATGATGTCGTGGTCGTCCCACATCATCACGGTGGGCACGCTGGCAAGCGCCGCCGCCACCTCGAGCTGCGACCAGCGCTCCAAGTACATTTTGGAAAAGTAAGCGGTCAGCGCAGCCTGCATGGCAGGCGTAAAAGGTGCCGCAACGCGGGCAGGGCGGTCAAGCTGGGACCAGGCTTGCAAGTCAGGCAATACGGCCCACATGGCGTCGCTGTAGACCTGGTCACCGCCGAGCAGCAGCAAATGGTACGGCCCAAAGGTTTGCGTGTCGACCTTGTCTTGGAGCGAGTGCAGGCGCTGCAGCCGCGCCCAAAGTGCGTTAGGCACGGGCGTCGACTTCATCGCACTCAGGCTGGAAAAGCCGTTACACGACGCGTAGGCCATGCTGGGCATAGCGCCAAGTGCAGGTACATTAAAGCTCAAGTTTTGCCCACCCATGGTGTACGCAACGACTTGGTTTTGCGCCGTTTGCGGCACAGCAAAGTCAAAGCGCCAAGCCGTCATGGCATGGCCGGGCACGGGGCACGACACTTGATTGACAGTTGACGCCGCAGTTGAAAATATCAAACTAGGCGCAGCATCAAGCGCGTCCGTCACAACCAGAACGCTGACGCCCCAAGTGTTGCCTTGACTGCCTAAAAACTGAAGTACCGGCCCTAATCGTTGCATGGTGCGCACCTTTTTTGTTGTGCTAAAAATTGTGACACCAGCGGCGCGCGTGCACAACGTGGTGCTTTCTAAGCGTTACAAATTGGGAGCGTGCCGATCAGTCGAACGAAGCGGCAGTGAGTGCAAATGACGGCTAATTTGAGTGCGTTTTTGGCGTTTTTGGCGTTTAGGCCAATAAATACGGATGGGAGCAGCTGCTAAATAAATAGCAAAAATAATCTGCTGAAGTTTATTCGGAATCAGCGTCCGCATGAAGTCCAGCAGCCTAACTAAGTAAAAGTCAGCAAGTCGGCAGCCGCAGGGGGCGGCAACAACGATTGGCCGCCCAACCTTTTCGTTTTGTGAGTTTCAAGAAGTACATTAAGTCACGTCGCACCCGTAACCAGTTTGTTTGGCTGGGCAGAAACCTTTGGCTTATTCTTTTTCCCACATTTATCATGTTTAAACCCCGCAACACCACCCTTGTACTTTTCTGTCTGTTGATTTCTTTTTCAGCGGTTGGTGCGACCCAAGTGAACAAATGTGTCGTTAATGGCACCACGACTTATCAGCGCGATCCTTGCCCAACCGGGCAAGTCAAGCCAGCGCCCACGGCAGAGCAACTTAATCGGGAACAGAAAAAACGTGCCGAAGCGGCTAGTGCTGCCCGTGCCGATCAAACAGCGCCTGCTGCTGACGCTGCAACGTCGACTAGCCCCACAGTGGCAGCGATTCCGCCATCCAGTCGCACGGACGAGAGAAAAGCGTCGATTGAGGTTAGGGTGCCTGTTACAGGCAAATTTGGATGCGACAAGCGCAAGTACTGTTCACAGATGACGTCGTGCGCCGAAGCGAAGTACTTTTTAGCCAACTGCCCCGGCGTAAAAATGGACGGCGACAGGGACGGCATTCCGTGCGAGGAGCAATGGTGTACGCACTAAGAGGCTACGTGCTATGGCGTGAGTTTGCTGAAGCAACTTTATGACGGGTCTAGCCCGCAAGTGCGAGGCCTCGCAACACCACTGGCAGTTTGCAAGACCGCTGTTTAAAGGCTCGTTGCGCTCCAAACAGGGGCCGCAGCGCTCCAAAAACAATGAATCGCCCCATCTTCACCAATCAATAATGAGTGAAGTCTAATCAATATGGGCGCAAGCAGCTGCAAATTAAATAGCATTCGGCCTCACAAACCTTACTGCGCCACCCAACCACCATCCATATTCCAAGCCACCCCGCGCACGTTGTTGCCTGCAGGCGAGCAGAAGAACACAGCCAGCGCGCCTAACTCTTCAGGGGTGGTGAACTGCAGGGATGGCTCTTTTTCGCCCAGCAGTTGCGCGGTAGCGGCTTCCATGCTGATGCCGCCTGCTTTGGCCCGGTCGTCGAGCTGCTTTTGCACCAGTGGCGTCAGCACCCAGCCCGGGCAAATGGCATTGCAGGTCACCCCGCTTTTCACGTTTTCAAGCGCAGTGACTTTGGTAAGGCCGACGATGGCGTGTTTGGAGGCGACATAGGCTGACTTTTCAGCCGAGGCCACCAGGCCGTGGGCGGACGCGATGTTGATGATCCGGCCCCAGCCTTTGCCGCCATTGGCAGCTTGCATGGCGGGCAGCGCCAGGCGGGTCGCGTGAAAGGCGCTGGACAAGTTGATGGCGATGATGGCATCCCATTTTTCGACGGGGAAGTTCTCGATGCGCGCAACGTGCTGAATACCTGCGTTGTTGACCAAAATATCGATCAAGCCAAATTGTGCGGCGGCAAAAGCCATCATGTCGGCGATCTCGGCTGGCTTGCTCATGTCAGCGTTGTGGTGCACAACGGTCGTGCCAAAGGCAGCAATCTCAGCTTTCGGGCCCGCAACATCGCCAAAACCATTCATCACGATATTTGCGCCTTGCGCGGCCAGCGCTTTGGCAATACCCAAGCCGATGCCGCTGGTTGAGCCTGTTACTAACGCGGTTTTACCTTTGAGCATGATGAAACTTTCTTCGTATGATGAACTGGAATCGATTTTTTATTATCCAGCTTTCACTACAAGACACGTCAGACCAACATGCAAGAGCCCAACCTGAATTACGTTCAATGCACCGACAGCAGCGAGGGCCACTTGATGGCGTATTGGCAGTGGGGCAACCCGAGCAGCAGCCACGTGGTGGTGTGCGTGCACGGCCTGTCGCGGCAGGGCCGTGACTTTGACACTCTTGCGCGGGCACTGGTGCGCGCCGCACCGGCGGGCGACATTCGCGTGGTGTGTGTTGATGTGGTGGGCCGGGGCGAAAGCGGCTGGCTTAAAGACCCATCGGGCTACCAAGTGCCGCAATACGCCGCAGACATGCTGGCCTTGTCGGCGCAACTGCATGCGCAGTCGCCCATCACTGAGCTCGACTGGGTAGGCACCAGCATGGGCGGCTTGATTGGCTTGGTGGTGTGTGGGCAAGCTAATTTGCCACTTCCAGTACCGGTGCGTTCCCTGGTGTTAAACGACGTCGGCCCGGCACTACAGTGGGAAGCGATTGTGCGAATTGGCACGTACTTGGGCAAGGCCGGGCTATTTGATTCAGTGCAAGCCGCCGCTGACGCAATGTGGGCTATTTCAACCGGGTTTGGGCCGCATACGCCCGCGCAGTGGCTGGCCTTGTCAACACCCATGATGCGGCCTATTTCGTCTGCACCCGACACGCAATATCGCCTGCACTACGACCCGGCAATAGCCGCGCCGTTCAAACAGGCAACACAAGAATCAACCCTGCAAAGCGAAAAAACGCTGTGGCAGCTGTATGACAACATCACAGCTCAAACGCTGCTTCTGCGCGGTGCCGAGTCTGACTTGCTTAGCCCGGCCACGGCGCTTGAGATGACTCAGCGCGGCCCACGAGCCAAGCTGGTTGAGTTTGCGGGGGTGGGCCACGCGCCTACGCTGATGGCCCCCGACCAGGTAGCAGCGGTGGTTTCGTTTTTAGGCCTCAATGCTCAGTTATGAGCTCTTATGAAACTGACCCGCAATGAAGAATAAGTTGGAAAGCGCTGCGGCCCCCATCGTGGCGGCTACCGCCGACGATGCCGCGGGCATGGCCCAAGACCTGGTGCGGGCACGCGCATTTGCCGAGCCATTGATTGCCTACGAGTCGCTCGACACCGGCGAAAACACGCTGGCCCATGCTGACGCAGTAGTGGCTATTTTGAAGTCGATTGGCGGCTCAGCAGCGCTGCAAACCGCCATTTACTTGGTGCACGCGTGCCAACACTTGACCAAGCCGCAAGAGGTAATCACCAAAGCTTTTGGAGCCAACTACGCCGCGCTGGCGCTGGAGACCACCAAGCTCGCCAACGTGCAGCGCCAGGCCAGAGGCGCGGGCAGCAAAGCGCAGCTGGCCGATGACGCTGCTGCGCAAACCGAAAACGTTCGCAAAATGCTGCTGGCGTTTTCGCGCGATTTGCGCGTGGTCATGTTGCGCTTGGCATCGCGTTTGCAAAAGCTGCGCTACTTTGCCGCCAACAAAATAAACGCGCCCTATGCGCTGGCTAATGAGTCGCTGCACGTATTTGCGCCGCTGGCTAATCGACTGGGAATTTGGCAAATTAAATGGGAAATGGAAGACCTCGCCTTTCGTTTTCTGGAACCCGAAACTTATAAAAAAACCGCACAGCTGCTCGATGAAAAACGTGCCGAGCGCGAGCAGTTTATGGAAGTGCTGCGGGCAAAGCTCGAACAAAAGCTGAACCAGGGCGGCGTGGCGGCACTGGTGTATGGCCGGCCGAAACACATCTACAGCATTGTTAAAAAAATGCGCGGCAAAGCACTGGCGTTTGACCAGGTGTTTGACATTCGTGCGCTGCGCGTCATTGCCGCTGATGTGCCCGGTTGCTACGCGGCGCTCAGCTTTGTTCATGCACAGTTTGAGCCTATTGATGGAGAGTTTGACGACTACATTGCCAAACCCAAATCTAACGGCTACCAGTCGCTGCACACCGTGGTGCGTGACGATTCTGGCAAGCCGCTTGAAATTCAAATTCGCACGCAGGCCATGCATGACCATGCCGAGCACGGCGTGGCGGCGCACTGGGCCTACAAAGAAGCCGGCGTTAAAGGTTATGCGGGCGTGTCGGCCAGCGGGGAATACGACGCCAAAATTGCGGTGCTGCGCCAGTTGCTGGCTTGGGAGCGTGAGTTGTCGGGCTCGTCTGCGCAGCGCGACGCAGCGCAAGGCGAGGGTCTGTTTGAAGACCGTATCTACGTGCTAACGCCAGAAGCCGCCATTGTCGAGCTGCCTCAGGGCGCAACCAGCGTTGACTTCGCCTACAGCGTGCACACCAACGTGGGCCACCGCTGCCGGGGCGCGCGAATAGACGGCGTCATGGTCCCGCTCAATACTCCACTGGCCAACGGGCAAACGGTGGAAATCATCACCGCCAAAGAAGGCGGGCCGTCGCGCGATTGGTTAAACCCTGACTTGGGTTTTTTGTCCAGCCACCGGGCCAGGTCTAAAGTGCGTGCCTGGTTCAACGCCCAAGAAATGGCGCAAACCGTTGCCAAGGGCCGCGAGGCAGTTGAAAAACTGCTGCAGCGCGAAGGCAAAACTGCCATAAAGCTGGACGACCTGGCGGGGCAGCTGGGCTTTAAGGCGGCAGACGATTTGTTTGAGGTAGTGGGCAAAGACGAGCTAAGCCTGCGCACAATTGAAAATTTGCTGCGCCCGCCAGAGCCAGTGCCGGCGCAAGATGAATTTGTACCCACCAAAAAGAGCCGATCAAGCGCCCAGAACGCAAAAGGCAAGGGCGGCGTGTTGGTGGTGGGCATGGGTTCGCTCCTGACACAATTGGCCAACTGCTGCAAGCCCGCACCGCCTGATGACATTGTGGGCTTTGTCACCAAAGGCAAGGGCGTCAGCGTGCACCGCGGCGACTGCAGCAATTTTCGCAACATGGCCAGCGGCAGCCCCGACCGCGTGATTGACGTTCAGTGGAATGCGCCCGACAAGCCCGGCACCGCTGCTAACGGCGCTTTTTACCCGGTTGACGTGGCTATTGAAGCGTCAGATCGGCAGGGCTTGCTGCGCGATGTGTCTGAGGCCTTCACCAAAGAAAAAATGAACGTGATTGGCGTGCAAACGCAGTCGGTCAACGATAAGAAAGGCACAGGTGGCGGCACTGCGTGGATGACGTTTACCGTGGAAGTAGCTGATTCCACCCGACTCAAGCAGGTGCTGGCGGTGGTGGCTGGGGTTGCGGGCGTGCGCTCAGCTCGACGTCGTTGAAAACGCCTGTGCAAGCTGAGTTTTAACGCAATCTAAGTCTCGTGCCGCACAGGCTCTGCTACAATTACGTTCGACTTTAGGCGCATAGCTCAGCTGGTTAGAGCACCACCTTGACATGGTGGGGGTCGTTGGTTCGAGTCCAATTGCGCCTACCAAATTTCCCGGTTTTTCTGCATTTTTCGGCTCACGGGCCCTAGCAGGCAATTTTTTATTCGGCTGGCGCGAAAACCCAAATCAACCCATCGCCGTAAATTTCCTAGAATGCGATAACGCCCCAGTGCGAATGATCGGGGTCAACGTCAGGAATGTCGAGTGGCAACCAGCAAAACCATCAACGTGAAATCGGCTTCCATGTCCGAGACATCCAGGACACCCAAGGCACCTAATGCAGCATCTGCTGGAGGGCAAACCGAGCCAAGCAATGCTCCGTCACCCAGCCGAGTGATTAAAAAGTACCCAAATCGGCGGCTGTACGACACACAAACGTCGACTTACATCACCCTGAGCGATGTGCGTCAGCTGGTAATGGGCAATGTGCCGTTTGAAGTGCTCGACGCCAAGACCAATGACGACTTGACCCGCAGCATTTTGCTGCAAATCATCCTGGAAGAAGAGTCGGGAGGCGCGCCCATGTTCACTGAGGCCGTGCTGGCCAATATCATCCGTTTTTACGGCAATGCAATGCAGAGCTTTATGGGCGCCTACCTTGAAAAAAACGTGCAGAGTTTTATGGATTTGCAAAGCAAAATGACCGAGCAATCTAAAGGCGCCAGCCCTGAAAAGTGGGCGCAGTTCATGAACGCACAGTCACCCCTGATGAAGGGCATGATGGGGAACTACGTAGAGCAATCGAAAGATGTTTTTACCCAGATGCAAGAGCAAATGAAAAAGCAAAGCGAGCAAATGCTGTCTGCTTTCGGTCTAAAAAAGTAAGCCATGAGTGAAGTGATTTCTCCCCCTGCTGCCACTTTCACCGGCCCCGGTAGCCGTGCGCCACGCGTCGGCTTTGTCAGCCTGGGCTGCCCCAAGGCACTGACCGATTCTGAGTTGATCTTGACGCAACTCAATGCCGAGGGTTACCAAACCTCCAAAACTTTTGAAGGCGCTGACCTGGTCATCGTTAACACCTGCGGTTTTATTGACGATGCCGTGAAAGAAAGCCTGGACACGATTGGCGAAGCATTAGCCGCGAACGGGCGAGTGATTGTGACGGGCTGCCTGGGCGCAAAAGCAGGCGAAGACGGCGGCAACATGGTGCGGCAAATGCATCCCAGCGTGCTGGCCGTGACAGGCCCACACGCCACGCAAGAAGTGATGGACGCGGTGCATTTAAACCTGCCCAAGCCGCACGACCCATTTGTAGACCTGGTGCCCAACAGTTTTGGTGTGGCGGGCATCAAGCTCACGCCGCGTCATTACGCGTATCTAAAAATCAGCGAAGGCTGCAACCACCGCTGCACGTTTTGCATCATCCCGTCGATGCGCGGCGACTTGGTGTCGCGCCCGATTGGCGATGTGCTGGTCGAAGCGCGAGCGCTGTTTGAAGGCGGCGTTAAAGAGCTGCTGGTCATCAGCCAGGACACCTCTGCCTACGGCGTTGACGTGAAATACCGTACCGGCTTTTTTGACGGCAAGCCGATTAAAACCCGCATGCTGGAGCTGGTGCAGGCGCTGGGCCAGATTGCCGAGCCCTACGGCGCCTGGGTTCGCTTGCATTACGTGTACCCGTACCCGAGTGTTGACGAGGTGCTGCCGCTGATGGCCACAGGCCAGGTGCTGCCATACCTGGATGTGCCTTTGCAGCACAGCCACCCTGATGTTTTAAAGCGCATGAAGCGGCCCGCCAGTGGCGAAAAAAACCTGGAGCGCATCGCGCGCTGGCGCGAGATTTGTCCTGAAATTGTGATTCGCAGTACCTTTATTGCAGGTTTTCCGGGTGAAACCGAAGCTGAGTTTGCGCACCTGCTGGACTTCATGCAGGAAGCAAAAATCGACCGCGCAGGCTGCTTTGCTTACAGCGCTGTGGCAGGTGCAACCGCCAACGATATTCCCGGCATGTTGCCGATTGAATTGCGTGAAGAGCGCCGAGCACGCTTCATGGCCGTGGCTGAAGCGGTGTCAAGCCAAAAGCTGCAAAGCCGCATCGGTGCGACGATGCAGGTGTTGGTCGATTCAGCGCCTGCACTGGGCCGCAAGGGCGGCGTGGGGCGCTCGTATGCCGATGCGCCTGAGATTGATGGTGTGGTGAAGCTGCTTGCGCCCGAGAAAATCAGCAAAACCCTGAAGGTGGGTGAGTTCACTAAAGCGCGTATTGTGGGCGTTCAGGGCCACGACTTGATTGCCGCGCCGTTCTGATTTCAAAGACTTCAAAGCATTTTTGGCAACAAAAAAGCCGCTGAAAATCGGTATTTTCAGCGGCTCATTGCAATTTTTTTGATGACTTCAGTTTCCTGCATAGTATCTTGGTGCCCGGGAGAGAACTCGAATCTCCACATCTTGCGATACACGGACCTGAACCGTGCGCGTCTACCAATTCCGCCACCCGGGCAAGCCTTCAAGTGTACCATTAGCCGATGATGGTTTGGGGCAGGCGAAGTGAAACATTTCCGCAGCATACTGGGCAGCAGTAACGCATGGACAGACGATTAGCTACCAATTTTATTTAAAGAGATTTTTATCAAAACAATACATACCAACGCCGGCGCCAGTGCTGGCCTTCTTGCCGAATTCATGGGCACGGTTTCTGGCCACCGCGATGGCCACGGTTTTGTGCAGCGTGACGATGGCGAGGCCGACATTTACCTACCGCCGAACGAAATGCGTGCCGTGCTGCACAAAGACCGCGTCAAAGCGCGCATCGTCCGCCACGACCGAAAAAACCGGCCTGAAGGCCGCGTCACTGAGATCATCGAACGCTCACCCAACCCCATTATTGGCCGCTTGCTGCAAGAAAGCGGCGTGTGGCTGGTAGCGCCCGAAGATAAGCGCTACGGGCAAGATGTGCTGATTCCCAAAGGAGCCACGGGCTCGGCCAAAGCAGGCCAGGTGGTGGTGGTGCAACTCACCGAGCCGCCCGCGCTGTTTGGCCAACCGGTGGGCCGCGTGAAAGAAGTGCTGGGTGAGATAGATGACCCCGGCATGGAAATTGAAATTGC
>JANMWH010000084.1:0-3584 GCA_031393945.1 Polaromonas sp.
ACTTTAAAGTCCATATCGCCCAGATGATCTTCATCACCCAGGATGTCGGTCAGCACCGCAAAGCGGTTGTCGTCCTTGATCAGACCCATGGCGATACCGGCCACGTGTGCTTTCATCGGCACGCCAGCATCCATCAAGCTCAGGCAGCCGCCGCAGACCGAAGCCATCGACGAGGAACCGTTGGACTCGGTGATTTCTGACACCACACGCATGGTGTACGGGAACTCTTCTTTGCTTGGCAGCACGGCGATCAGAGCGCGCTTGGCCAAACGGCCGTGGCCAATCTCGCGGCGTTTTGGTGAACCGACACGACCCGTCTCACCAGTGGCGAACGGAGGCATGTTGTAGTGCAGCATGAAGCGGTCTTCATAGTCACCGCTCAAAGCGTCAATACGCTGTGCATCGCGCTCGGTGCCCAGCGTGGTCACCACCAGTGCCTGGGTTTCGCCGCGTGTGAACAGGGCTGAACCGTGGGTGCGTGGCAGCACAGAGTTGCGAATTTCAATCGCACGCACAGTGCGCGTGTCACGGCCGTCGATGCGTGGCTCGCCGGCCAGAATTTGGCTGCGAACTATTTTTGCCTCAATGTCAAACAACATGCCTTCAACCGCGACATGATCGAACGCCACGCCGTCAGCTTTGAGTGCGGCCATGACTTCAGCAGTCACGTCACGGCAAGCGTGGGTACGAGCTTGCTTGGCGCGGATTTGGTACGCAGCTTGCAGCTTGGCTTGGGCCAATGCGCCGACTTTGGCAATCAGCGGCTCGTCTTTGGCTGGGGCCTTCCAGTCCCAGACGGGTTTGCCTGCGTCACGCACCAAGTCGTGAATCGCGTTAATGGCAATGTTGCCTTGCTCGTGGCCGTAAACGATGGCGGCCAACATGATCTCTTCTGACAATTGGCTGGCTTCAGACTCAACCATCAGTACAGCGGCTTCGGTGCCCGCCACGACCAGGTCCATTTTTGAATCTTTTAGCTGGGTTTTGCCGGGGTTGAGCATGTACTGGCCGTCAACATCCGCCACGCGAGCCGCTCCGATGGGGCCGTTGAACGGAATGCCAGAAATCGCCAATGCGGCGCTGGATGCGATCAGCGCGGGAATGTCGCCTTCGACTTCAGGGTTGAGCGACAACACGTGAATGACCACCTGCACTTCGTTGAAGAAGCCTTCAGGAAACAACGGGCGAATCGGGCGGTCAATCAGGCGTGAGGTCAGCGTTTCAAATTCGCTGGGGCGGCCTTCGCGCTTGAAAAAGCTGCCGGGGATGCGGCCAGCGGCGTAGGTTTTCTCCAAATAATCAACCGTCAACGGGAAGAAGTCTTGACCTGGCTTGGCGTCTTTTTTAGCGACAACAGTAGCCAGCACGACTGTGCCGTCCATGTCGAGTTTGACTGCGCCGCCAGATTGGCGCGCGATTTCACCGGTTTCCATCGTGACCGTGTGCTGGCCCCACTGAAAGGTTTTGGTAACTTTGTTAAAAATGCTCATAAAATATCTCCATCAGTTTTTAGCACTTAAGCCAGTGCAAAAGGCCCGGAGTGAAAGCTGTCTGGGCACAATGCCATTCCAAAAAATACCTGTTTTAGAAACAACGAATTTTGTGGAATGACACAGCTCGTACCTGTTTAGCCGTCTTTCCGAATGTTTTAAAGTAAAAAACGCCTGAGCTAGGTGACTAACTCAGGCGTTTTTAATGAATTTACCGATTACTTGCGCAGGCCAAGTTTGGCGATCAGTGCGGTGTAGCGGGCAGCGTCTTTGGACTTCAGGTAGTCCAGCAGCTTGCGACGGCGGCTGACCATGCGCAGCAAACCGCGGCGACCGTGGTGATCCTTGGCGTGGGTTTTGAAGTGGGGCATCAACTCATTGATGCGGCCAGTCAGCAAACCCACTTGAACTTCTGGGCTGCCCGTGTCGCCTGGGGCACGTGCGTTGGACTGAACTATGTCAGCCTTGATTGATTTTGCGATCATGAAAAGTCTTTCTGCACCTGAGTGCTACTTGCGAGCGACACAGCTTTTCTATAAAAAGAAACTGCCGTTGTCGTCGTGAAGCGCTTGGCGAAATGCCGAGCACAGCCTCTGATTATAGCCAGCTTTTAAGGCGCTGCACGCCCTGCCCCAAGCGGCCTAAATCCTGGCTGGCAAAGCACCAGCGCAGCCAGCCTTGGGAGTCTGGCCCGGGGTTGACCATGAAAGCATTGCCGGGGGCCAAACCCAGCCCGGCATCGACTACCAAACTTTTAGCCATTTGTAACGAATCGCCGTATTTCGCCTGGTCTTGCATCCTGAAAAACGCGTACATCCCGCCCTTGGCTGGGGCAACCTGCACACCTGGCACCGCTTGCAATAGCGGAATCAGCGTGTCGCGGCAGGTTTTTAGGTGCGCCACCACGCGCGGCGTGACGTCCAGCGTGCGCTCAATCGCTACCAGGCCAGCGCGTTGAATGAACACAGGCGCAGAGGACGTGTTGAATTCAATTAGCTTGCCCATTTGTGCGGTCATGTCTGGCGGCATGACCAGCCAGCCCAACCGCCAGCCGGTCATTAAAAAGCTTTTGGAAAAGCTGTTAACGACGACCAAACGGTCATCGGTCTCGGCAATATCCAGAAAGCTCGGGGCGCAACCATTGGCTGTCGGCTCAAAATAAAGCCGCTCATACACCTCATCCGCCAAAATCCACGTGTCCGTTTTCCGGCAATGCGCAAGAATAGTTTCTTGCTCAGAGCGCGACAGCGTCCAGCCCGTCGGGTTGTTCGGTGCGTTCAAAGTCAATAGCTTGGTTTTTGAAGTCACTGCAGCCAGCAACTCAGCCATGTCGAGCTGCCAAGCACCCTGCACCGGTTTCAGGCTAACAGACCGAATCACAGCGCCCATGATGGCGGGCTGCGCCGTCAGGTTCGGCCAGACTGGCGTGACAACCACGACTTCATCGCCGCTATCGACCAACGCTTGCACGGCCAACATCAGTGCGTTCACGCCGCCGGACGTGACAGCAATCCGATCTGCTCCTATTTTTGAAGCGCCTTGCCCACGTATTATTTGGGCGTAGCGAGCAATCGCCTCTCGCAGCTCAGGCAGACCCAAGTTTTGCGCATAAAAGGTTTCGCCCTGCTGCATGGAAGAAACCGCCGCATCACGGATGAACTGCGGCGTGACTTCATCACTCTCACCAAACCAGAATTTCAGCACATCGCTGCGGCCCATGCCCGCATTGGCGACCTGGCGGATCATGGATTCTTCTAGGTTTAAAACAGCTTGGCGCATATCGAAGTCCTACGGCCTGACCATTTTGCAAGCGGTCGGCATGGCTGCTTTTTCGCTGGCAATAGCTTTGATTACTTTGAAGCCATAACCAGAGCCTTCAACATCAAATTTCACCCCACCATCCTCCGGCTTGCCCTGTTTAGCCATCATCGCGACAAGTAGCGGCTGTTGAAACTGATGGTCGCTGGCGCGCATCGCACCCGTTTGCCCCGCCATGGTGACCACAGCCTTTTCCATCTGCGCAGCCACGGCACCAGCTTCAATCGACCCGGCTTTCTCCATGCTCTGCGTCAAGGCCTCGATCACCATTTGCAT
>JANMWH010000090.1:0-2097 GCA_031393945.1 Polaromonas sp.
GGCGCGATTTTTATGGTCGACATGGCGCACTACTCCGGCCTGATTGCAGGCGGCGTGTACCCCAGCCCCGTGCCGTTTGCCGATGTGGTGACGTCAACCACGCACAAGAGTCTGCGCGGCCCACGCGGCGGCATTATTTTGATGAAGGCCGAGCACGAAAAGGCGATCAACAGCGCCGTGTTCCCCGGCCTGCAAGGCGGCCCGCTGATGCACGTGATTGCAGCGAAAGCGATTGCTTTTAAAGAAGCGCTTGAGCCAAGCTTTAAAGACTACCAAAAGCAAATTTTGCTCAATGCCGACGTGATGGCCAAAACCCTGACTGAGCGCGGCCTACGCATCGTCAGCGGCCGCACTGAAAGCCACGTCATGCTGGTAGATTTACGCAGCAAAAACATCACCGGCAAAGAAGCCGAAGCCGTGCTGGGCAGCGCCTACATGACGATTAACAAAAACGCGATTCCGAACGACCCGGAAAAGCCCATGGTCACCAGCGGCGTGCGCGTAGGCACCCCGGCCTTGACCACCCGCGGCTTTAAAGAAGAAGAAGCAAAGGCCACCGCCCACCTGATGGCCGACGTGCTCGACAACCCGCGCGACGAAGCCAACCTGCAAGCCGTGCGCGCAAAAGTTACCGCGCTGACAAGCCGGTTTCCGGTTTACGGTTAACGGTTTACGTCAGTGAAACCATGCTCCGGCCCCCTCTCCCTTTGCGGGGAGAGGGTTGGGGTGAGGGAAACAAAGACTATTAATACAGTAGCTGCTCGCGCCCGTATCTATTGGGCTACAGCACTAAAAGATGTCTAAAACAGGGCAGAAAAAGCCATGAAGTGCCCCTTTTGCGGAAACCTTGAAACCCAAGTCGCTGAGACGAGAATTTCAGAAGAAGCCGACTTCATCCGCCGCCGCCGCCAGTGCACCGCGTGCGAAAAGCGCTTCACCACCTACGAGCGGCCAGACGTCAGCTTCCCCGCCATCGTCAAAAAAGACGGCCGGCGCATTGAATACAAGCGCATCAAAATTCATGGCTCCATGAACTTGGCGCTGCGCAAACGGCCCGTCAGCACCGAACAGGTCGACACCGCCATTGAACGCATCGAAGAAAAGCTGCTCAGCCTCGGCTTAAAAGAAGTCGCGTCCACCCGCCTGGGCGAGCTGGTGATGCGCGAGCTAAAAAAACTCGACAAGGTAGCCTACATCCGCTTCGCCAGCGTGTACCGCAGCTTTGAAGACATTGACGAGTTTCGGGCGTTAGTGGATGAGGTTAGGCGGTAGGCGGTTATGCGGGTTGCTGCCTAATAGTAAGTGGCAAACGATAAGTGGCGAGCGCCAGGAGATGAGCGGTAGGTTGACAAACGCAAAGTCCTAGTAAGCTACTTGCATGTCGATTACAAGATCTAACATTCGAAACAACTTTACCGGTTTTACCCTGATTGAACTCATGGTTACCGTTGCAATCGCTGCAATTTTGATAATGATTGCGTTGCCCTCTCTTCGGAGCATCGTGTTGGGCAATCAAATTCAAGCAGCATCGTCTGAATTTCAGTCGGCCCTAGCCTTGGCACGCGCTGAGGCCATCAAACGCGGAGGCGACGCACGGGTGACGATTGTTGCCAACACAGGCACCACCAACGCACCAATTTGGACGTCAGGCGCCACGGTTTTCTACGACACCACAACCGACGCCAACAAAAATGTGCCGCCAACCGACGCCAGCAAGCTGCTCATGCAAACTTCGCCCATGGGAACCGCTGTTACTGGAACCACCAATTTTTCATCATTAACCTACAACGGTCTTGGGCGAACAATCAGCGCTTCAGGCGGTCTTGCTGGGGGTACAGCGGCTTTCGGCTCAGCAGACTACGGCTGGCGCTGCGTTGTTGTTTCTTTGCAAGGGCGAGCCAGAACCGTTGTTATGTCAAACGCAGACTACGCCGCGGCCGGTGGCGGTTGCCCTACAAATTAATGCGAACCAAAAAATGAAGCACGCCAAATCAGTTTTTCGCAGTCGACTACGTCCTTTGAAATCCCAGCTTGGATTTTCAATGGTTGAAGTACTCGTGTCACTCTTGCTAATGACTATCGGATTGTTAGGCATTA
>JANMWH010000091.1:0-2278 GCA_031393945.1 Polaromonas sp.
CGCTTATTGGCAACGAATTGGGCTGCTAGCGGCAGCAATATTGGCGGGAGCAGCTATATATTTTGTAGCGCTTTGGGTGTCGGGCTTAAAAGTACGGCAACTGATGCGCCGCTAGCTTGGCCCACGCCGGTTACTTATTCGCCCCGGTGACTTCGTGGCTTTTTTATGAGAAAGTACGGCTATGGCGTTAAACCTCGATGTTCCTTCTGCATTGCAATACTTTGCAAGCCTGGTCGAAAGCGACCAGCACTTTCCGCTGCTTGAAGCTGCCATCAGCCTGGCCCAAGACGAATACCCCGACCTTGACGTTCAGCAAACGCTGGGCGACGTTGACCAGCTGCAGGCGCGGCTAAAGCGCCGCTTGCCAGCCGATGCTTCGGCCCTGCAAAAGTTGCGGCTGCTTAACCAGTTCTTCTTTCGCGACCTGGGTTTTGGCGGCAACGTTAACGACTACTACGACCCCGACAACAGCTACCTGAACAGCGTGCTCAAGTCCCGGCGCGGCATACCGATTAGCCTGGCCGTGCTGTGGCTTGAACTGGCCAGCGGCGTGGGCCTGACGGCACGCGGCGTGGCTTTTCCCGGGCATTTCATGGTCAAGGTTAACTTGCCCAAAGGTCAGGTAGTGATGGATCCGTTCAGCGGCCAGTCGCTTAGCCGCGAAGAGCTGGCCGAGCGGCTGGAACCCTTCAGGCAGCAACGCAGCCAAGAGCCACAAGATGCGCCGCTGGGCCCGTATTTGCAGTCGGCTACACCGCGCGACATCATCAGCCGCATGCTGCGCAACCTGAAAGAAATTCATAAAACGCAAGAAGACTGGCAGCGCCTGATAGCCGTGGCCGACCGCCTGATCGTGCTGCAACCCGAGTCATGGACAGAGTACCGCGACCGCGGCCTGGCCCTGGCAGCCCAAGGCCACACCAGCCGCGCAGTGGCTGATTTGGAAAAGTATCTGTTCCATGCCGAGCACGCGCCAGATGTGAGCGGTGTGTCGCAGCGGCTGGCTGAGCTGCGGCGGGCTACGAGTTAGGGTTTTGCGTCGTTGCAGCAGCCGCGGTGTGAGAGGTGACCTGCAAGTGGTTTGAGCGGATACTTTCCCGGCCAATAGACCAATTAAAGTTGCAGCGAGATATGTGCTGTCAAATAGCTAAGCGATCGGGTCCTGTTAAGCGCGAGCGTAAAATGTGGCTATACGGATTTACCTCGACAATTGGTGCCTACAGCATCCCCTAGACGACCAAACGCATCCTCGGATTAGGGTTGAAACGGAAGCTGTCTTCATCATTTTGGCTGCCGTTCAATCGGGTGATCAGCAGTTGATTAGCTCCGAGGCACTTGAGCACGAGATTGCGCGTATTCCTGACGCAGACCGCAGGGCGGAAGTGCTTTCTGTTTTGACGCTCGCGTCCGAGCGCTTTGAGATAACCGACAGCATTGAAGTTACGGCACAGGGGTTTGAGCAAAGTGGAATTGGCGCGATGGACGCCATTCATTTGGCGTTGGCATCACATGCAAACGCCGACTATTTTTGTACCTGTGACGACGCGCTGTTTCGTAAAGCCCAAACACTTGCAGGCTTGAATTGCAAAGTGATCACTCTTTTAGGCCTGGTGCCAGAGGTAACAAAATGAGCGTACATATTCAACCAATTGCCGAGCTAACCCACCGCGCAAAAAGTGCCTTGATAAATGAACTTGGCGCTATCGATGCCATGCGGTTTTTAAATCAGTTCAGAGCAGGTAATGGCGATTACACGAAAGAGCGCGTTGAGCTGTTTAAAAACGATACGGTCAAAAGCTTAGTGGCGGATATCAAAGCGCAACGAAAAAGCTAAGCCAGTACGGATCGAGCGACCATATAAGGCGCTGGCTGCTGTGATTGGCGCTACTTTTCGTCGATTTTCGCCAGATATAAGGGATTCAGCCCAATAGACACGTGCGCAGGCAGCTATAAAGTCAATAGCGTTTAGTTTGTTGGGTTGTGCTGCCTCCAACCCGCACACTTTCAGCTAAATGTGTAAACTTTCTCCGCTCCAATTCTCAAACTTTACCCACCAAAGGACACCCATGCTTACTAACGATTCAAAAGCCGAATTCGATTCCCTGCTCCCTGGCAGAACCACCCAAGCAGGCGCTAACCGCCGCACCGCTTTAAAGGTTGCACTCGGCGTGGGCTATGCCGCCACTGCCATGCCTATCATGGCGCAGACGGCTATTAAAACGTCGTCTGATGGCCTGAAAACTGGTGAAACCACTTTTGAAGTAAACGGCTTTAAAGT
>JANMWH010000098.1:0-10726 GCA_031393945.1 Polaromonas sp.
CGCGACGTTAGCGCACCTATGCCAGATTGATCCTTCAGCACGCGCAGCGCCTTGCTGAAGTCGTCATAGGTTTCGGGCACCTTGAGGTTCAGCTTGGCAAACACGTCGCGACGGTAAGCCAGTACCGACGTTTCTGCGCCGTAAGGCAAGCCGTAAAGCTTGGCGCCCGGCCCCGCAAGATAGCCCTTAGGCCCGCCCACCAAACCGAGGTTTTCAAGGTAAATCGGAATGATGTCCTTCATGTCGTAGGCCGGGTCTGCCAACGCGGGATTGTTGAAAAACGCATCCAGCGGAAGCACCAAATTTTTAGACACGTACTCTGTCTTCCACATCACGATGTAGCAAGCCAGGTCGTAGTCACCTTGGGGCTTGGCCATTTCAAGCAGCTGCTTTTCTTTAAGCCGGCCAATCGCCAACTTGTCAATTTCAACTTTAATGCCGGTTTCTTTGGTGAACTCTGGCAAGAGTTTGGTCATCGCATCGTAGTGCGGATGCGCTGGAATATTGATGGTGACGGTTTTGCCAGCATATTTGGCGTAGCGGCTTTGCGCATTTGCGCCGCTGTACGGCAGCCCGGCGCCAAATACCGTGATGGCACTGCCTTTAACAAAGTCTCTGCGTTTCATTGGAAGTCTCCTGGAGTGGTTATAAAAATACGCGAAAAAAAACTATTTGCGCAGCGACTGCCCGCTGGCCGTGTCAAACACATGCAGGGTTTCTGGCGCTACTGCCAAGTGCAAATGCCCGTGCAGCAGGCCCTTGGCGTCGCCCGAAATAATGGCAGACACGCGCTGGCGGTCGGGCGAATTCAAATGGCCCACTACCTGGCTTTCGGTGCCCAAGTACTCAACTACGTCCACCTTGACAGACAAACAAGCCGCGCTTGCGTCTGCGCAGGCCACCAGCGCCTGGGGCCGTACGCCGACGGTCAACGACTGGTCTGCCGCCGGTGGGCTGGCACTGAGCCAGCTAGGCGCATCAAGCGCGAAACCGTTGCATTGCAGCGTTGCCTTGCCCGCCTGGTTTTTATAGTGCGCGTTAAAAAAGTTCATGGTGGGCGTGCCAATAAACCCCGCCACAAACAAGCTGGCGGGCTGGTTAAAAACGTCCGACGGCGTACCGACTTGTTGAATGCGGCCCCTGTCAAAAATCACAATTCGGTCAGCCAGCGTCATGGCTTCAACTTGGTCGTGCGTAACATACACGGTGGTTTTACCCAAGCGCTTGTGCAGCAAGGCGAGTTCAGCACGCATATGGCCCCGCAGCTTCGCGTCAAGGTTAGACAGTGGTTCGTCGAATAGAAAAACCTCTGGCTCCCGCACGATTGCCCGGCCAATGGCCACGCGCTGGCGTTGCCCGCCCGACAGCTCCTTGGGTTTGCGGCCTAGCAGATGTTCAATGTTCAATATTTGAGCGGCTTTGGCGACCTTCGCATCAATTTCGCTTTGCGGACGGCCACTTAGCCGCAGCGCAAAAGACATGTTTTGCGCCACGTTCATGTGCGGGTAAAGCGCGTAGTTTTGAAACACCATGGCGATGTCTCTTGCCATCGGCGGCACGTCAGTGACATCGCGGCCCGCAATGAAAATTCGCCCTTCGGTAACGGCCTCTAACCCGGCAATCATGCGCAACGTGGTGGATTTTCCGCAGCCAGATTCGCCCAGCAGAACAACGAATTCACCACCTGCAACCGTCAAATTCATTTCCTGCACAACCGTCACATCGCCAAAGCGCTTGGCGATGTTTTTTAACTCGAGTCCGTGGGTAGTCGTTGCTGTCATGTCTGTCTCTTTTTATCTTTTGTCCAGCGGGCGCGACGCGTCCCATTCGGTCAGCGGCTTGCGGTTGCCTGGGTGAATCGGGTCAGGTCCCCAAATCGCCTGATAAGTGTCAATCGCCAAGCCCCGCCGTTGCAACACCGTAAAAGCGATTGCTAGAGCCAGCCACCACACGCAGAGTACCAGCAACATCCAGCGCGGCGCATCAACCAGTAGCAAGCCAGAAACCATAACGCCGACGGCCACCATCACGGCCAGCCAGCCCAAGCTTTTGTGCAGATGTTCAAACACCAAACGCCGGCGCGTCATGTCGTAGTGGTCGCCCCGCAGGGCAATGTCAGTCGGGCCACCCTTGCTGCCGCGCAGCCACCCTGCAGCTACCTGCACCCAAACCGCAGCAAACAAACCCCAGCCTGCCCACGCATGCAGCTGCGTCGCCAAATTCGCTTGCTCGCCTTGGTTAAACGACAGCACCACACCTACAGACACTGCAGCAACGCCTGCATACTGCAACGCAAGATGCCCGTACCACCAAGCCTTGCTGTCCAGTTCAGCGGGCCAGTTTTGCGAGCGGGTCACCTTAAAAAACCGGGCAAGCAACGCACCCAGCGGCAACAAAATTGCCCAGCCCAAAACCATGGTGCGCGCATGCCAAAAAGCCCACGGCGCAATGGAATGCTCGTTGCTGCCGCTCAAGGGAGTTTGGAGCCAGTCGATCATTGCAAAGCACACCCACGGGTGTTCAAGGTGATTTTGTACAGCGATGTGCTGGCACACACGTACAGCTCGTTCCCCAGTGCGCCGCCAAAGGTGAGGTTGCCCACTTTTTCTGGCACGTTGATGACCGCCAGCTTGGTGCCATCAGCATGAAAAACCTGAACACTGTCGGCGCTGCTGGTGTAGACAAAACCGTGCTGGTCGACTTTAAAACCATCGGCCAAGCCTGGCTCAATCACTGCAAAAATTCTTGGGTTGACTAAACATTGGTCGTCCGACACATCAAAGGCCACGATGTGATGGTTGCCACTGCTGTCAGATCGCAATGCTGCAGAGGTGTCGGACACATACAGCATCGATTCGTCGGATGAAAAGGCCAAGCCATTGGGCTCTTCCAGAAAATCGCTGGCAATTAGCAATTCGCCCGTTGCGGGGTTGAATTTGAAAACGTAATTCGCGTCTAACTCGGGCGTGGCAATGTGGCCTTCACGATCCGACAAGATGCCGTAAGGGGGGTCGGTAAACCAGATCGTGCCATCACGCTTGACCACGATGTCGTTGGGCGAATTCAGTCGTTTGCCGTTGTAGTGACTGACCACTACCTCGTCAGCCTCTGCCTCTAGCCCTGGGCCAAAACGCGTGCGAATGATGGCCCGCTGCCCGTGCGAACAATGCAACAACGCGCCGTCGTTTTCGCGTGCATGGCCGTTGGAAAAATTAATCTGATTGCGCCACACCGTCATGCCCGTATCGGCATGCCAGCGCAGCATGCGGTTGTTCGGAATGTCGCTCCACAGCAAGCTGTTGTCCTCACGCATCCATACGGGGCCTTCACTCCACACCGCACCCGTGCACAACCGCAGCAAGCTTGTCGCTCCCTCAGCGACAGGCGCAAACCTGGGGTCGAGCACGGTGATGGATGTCACACCATGCACTCTGGCACGGGGGTAAGCAAGGGCTGCCCATCAAAGCAGGCACGCAGGTTGGCCACGGCAAGATCAGCCATCGCACTGCGGGTATGCGCAGTGGCGCTGCCAATATGCGGCGTCAGCACAACATGCGGCATCGCCCGCAAGCGCTCAGGCACCGCTGGCTCGCTTTCAAAAACATCCAGACCGGCGCCTGCGATCACGCCGTTTTCAAGTGCTTCAATCAAAGCAGATTCATCGACCACCGAGCCACGCGCCACGTTGATCAAAATACCTTTTTTGCCCAGCGCCGCTAGCACCGGTGCGTTGATCATTTTTAACGTGCTGGCGCCACCCGGGGTAATAATGACCAAAAAATCAACTTCTTCAGCCAGCGCCAAACTGGTCGGCAGGTAGCGATACGCAACGTCCTTGGGGCTGCGAGAGGTGTAGGCGATAGACATGCCAAATGCCTGCGCGCGGTGCGCAATAGCTTGACCGATTCGGCCCATACCCACAATGCCGACACGCGCGCCAGACATTTTTCGCGCTAACGGCATGGGGCCGCTTGGCCACCTGCCGGCGCGCACGTACCGGTCAGCCGCACACAGCTGGCGCGATGTGGCAATCATCAGGCCCAATGCCAGGTCGGCCACGTCGTCGTTCAAAACATTGGGCGTATGCGTCACCATAATGCCTTTTGACTTGGCAGCAGCAACGTCAATGCCGTCATAGCCCACACCCATCACCGAAATCAATTTGAGCGCGGGCAAACGCTCAATCAGGTCGGCACGCAGCACTGTTTCGCCCTGCGCCGCAACGGCTTGAATCGTGGGGGCAAGTTTGGCAAACTCAGCGCTGTCCAGGTCCACTGGCCGGTCGTGCATGACAAACTGGGCAGCCAGTTTTTCAAAGTAAAGTGGAGCAAGTTTGGCGGCGGCCAGCACATTCATAGTAGACAGAAAACTCTCCTAAAGGTCATATGATTGACTATCATTCATCATATGATAGCGGTCAAATTTTCGGTAAAAATCAGGACAAACGCTTACGCGAGCGGACAAGAAAGCCCTGATTGCCTGTCGTTAAAACTTTAGCGGTAATTCAACGGCCAGTTATTTTTAAACACCTCATCAACAAGACACAAATATGAATTCTCCAAAAATCGCGCTGGTCACGGGCGCAGGCAGCGGAATCGGTTTGGGCTGCGCAACTGCGCTGCTGCAAGCGGGCTGGCAAGTGGTGTTTACTGGCCGCCGACTGGACGTGCTGCAAGCGGCAATTGCCGGTGCTGGCGATGCAGGGCAGCGTGGGGTCGCTATCGCCTGCGATGTGTCAAAAGAGGAGTCAGTGGCCGATTTGTTCAAAGCTATTTCAGCGCGTTTTGGCCGCCTTGACCTGCTCTTTAACAATGCAGGCATATCGGTACCCGCAACGCCACCTGATGAATTGTCTGCATCCGCGTGGCGAGCAGCCGTCGACGTGAATTTGAATGGTGCGTTTTTCTGCTTGAGCGAAGCTTTCAAGATGATGCGCGCCCAGTCGCCACAAGGCGGCCGCATCATCAACAACGGTTCCATTTCGGCGCACGCGCCGCGGCCGGGCTCAATTGCCTACACGGCAACCAAGCACGCCATCACTGGCCTAACGCGATCAGCCGCGTTAGACGGCCGGGCTTTCGGCATCGCCGTCGGGCAAATTGACATCGGCAACGTTGCGAGCGACATGACCGAGAAAATGGTCAAAGGCGTGCCGCAGGCCGATGGCAGCATCAAGCCTGAGCCGCGCATGGAGTTGTCTGCGGTGACCGACACTTTCATGGTCATGGCCAGCCTGCCTTTGTCGGCGAATGTGTTGTTTGCGACGGTAATGGCCACCAACATGCCGTTCGTTGGCCGGGGCTAACCGACCTCACTGCGGGGCAGCAAGCACCGCTTTGGGCAGGCGCTTAGGCATCAGCGCTGCTCAATGCCGTGAAGTCGATCTGCACCTTCATGGCGCGGCTTTTGTCACCAGCCAAGGCAAACGCTTGTGTAGCCTGGCTAAAAGCCACGGTGTGCGAAATGACCGCTTCGCCGTCGATCAAGCCGCTATTTAAAAAACCAACTGCCACTGCGAACTCAGGGTGAAAGCGGAACGTTCCGCGCAGCTCAATTTCTTTGGCGACCAGCATATTGAGCGGCAGCGTGACGTCGCCGCCCAAGCCGACGGACACCAGTACACCGCGCGGCGCCATCACTTCCAGCCCCGCTCGCAGCGCTTTTTCGGTGCCTGATGCCTCAAACATCACGTCAAACTGCCCTTTGTCTGCTGCATACGGTGCCAATCCGTCAGGCTGGGTAGCTAAATTGATGATTTGGTCAGCACCCATTTTTTTGGCGCAAACCAGTGGTAAATCGGCAATGTCCACCGCCACAATCCGCGCTGCGCCAGCGCGCCTCAAACCTGCTATCAACAGAGAGCCAATCGGACCACAACCCGTCACCAACACCTGCTTGCCAAACACGCCGCCCGCGCGGTTAATGGCGTGCAGCCCCACCGACAGTGGCTCGGCCAGCGCCGCGTGCGACAGGCTTAGCGAATCGGCAATTAAATGCGCTTGAGACGCATCAATAACCAGTTGCTCGCGGAAAGCACCTTGAATGTGCGGAAACGGCATTGCACTGCCGTAAAAGCGCATGTGCAGGCAATGGTTAGGCGCGCCGTCGAGGCAAAACTTGCACTGCCCGCACGGACGCGATGGAGAAATAGCAATGCGCTGGCCCACCGCAAAGCTCTTGACATCAACGCCCACAGCATCAATGGTGCCGGAGACTTCGTGCCCGAGCGCCATCGGCTCTTTAAGCCTGACTGCGCCAAAACCGCCATGCTGAAAGTAATGCAAATCTGACCCGCAAATACCGCCGTACGCCACCCGAACCCGCAGCTCTTTAGCGCCTAATTCGCTGGCAGGCGCTTCTTCCAGGCGCAAGTCGTGGGGAGCGTGGCAAACCAAAGCGCGCATAGCAGTCCTCAAAAATCAAGTCAGTTAAATTAAAGCGTGGCGGTAACGCCGCCGTCAACATACAAAATATGGCCGTTCATAAAGCTCGAAGCTTTGCTGGCCAAAAATACGGCTGCGCCAACCAATTCGTCGACCTCGCCCCAGCGCCGGGTCGGGGTTCGGTTGATCAGCCAAGCGCTGAATTTTTCATCAGCCACCAACTTGTCGTTCAGCTCGGTTTTAAAGTAACCCGGGCCCAAGCCGTTAACTTGCAAGCCGTGCGGGCCCCAGTCAATCGCCATGCCTTTGGTCAGCATTTTTACAGCGCCTTTGCTGGCCATGTAAGGTGCGATGGCAGGGCGACCCAGCTCGCTCTGCACTGAACAAATGTTGATAATTTTGCCCGCCTTGCGCACGATCATTGCCTTGGCAACTGCTTGGCCCACCAAAAAAACGCTGTCAAGATTGGTTTGCATCAGCTGGTGCCAATGCTCGGTAGTGAAGTCTTCGAGCGGCGCGCGGCGCTGCATGCCGGCGTTGTTGATCAGAATGTCTAGTGGGCCAATGGTGCTTTCAATGTCTTCAACAGCCGCTTTTACGGCGGCGGCATTGGTGACGTCAAAGCCGCGAGCGTGCGCCTCGTAACCTTCCTTTTGCAGCAACGCGCTTGCCGCTGCCAGCTTGGCTTCGTCGCGCCCGTTAAGCACCACTGTCGCGCCCGCTTGGCACAGCCCACGCGCCAGTGCCAGGCCAATTCCCCCAGAGGAGCCCGTGATCAAAGCCAAACGGTTATCAAGCTGAAACAAGTCGGACAGTGGCATTTCTATTAGCTCTCAAAGGACAAAACAAGGCGGCGAGCCTTTAGTTAGCGGTCAATTTTCCAGCTCAATCATACTATGATAAGACTCCGCTGAGCGCTACCATGACGCTCTGAAAGGCCTGTAAAGCGCACGCACCTGGCTGAAATTCCCCCCGAAAAAACCTCATTGCAGCGCAAGTTGAACCGACGCAATCACCGCCCCACTTTGGTGCGCGATGCCTTTTACATGCCCAGTATCAATGGCACGTTGCTTGCAGGCTAACCAAGCATCATTTTGGGCAGGTGCAATGAAAAAATCGAAATTGGTGATGGTAGGCAACGGTATGGCGGGCGTGAGAACGCTGGAGGAGTTGATCAAGATTGCGCCTGAGCTTTACGACATTACCGTTTTTGGTGCAGAACCGCACCCCAACTACAACCGAATTTTGCTAAGCCCGGTGTTGGCTGGGGAGCAAACGCTTGACGAAATCGTCCTCAACAGCTGGGATTGGTACAAAGAAAACCACATCACGCTGCATGCAGGCAAAAAAGTGGTGGAGGTTGACCGCGTCAAGCGCATCGTGCGGGCTGACGACGGCAATGGCGGACACATTGGGGTGGAATATGACCGCCTGCTGATGTGCACCGGGTCTAACCCGTTCATTTTGCCCATCCCTGGCAAGGACCTCGATGGCGTGATTGCTTACCGAGACATTGCTGACACCAACGCGATGATTGACGCATCGAATAAATACAAAAGAGCTGTTGTGATTGGTGGCGGCCTGCTCGGCCTGGAAGCCGCCAACGGCTTGATGCTGCGCGGCATGGACGTGAGTGTGGTGCACGTGATGCCAACGCTGATGGAACGCCAGCTTGACAGCGTGGCAGGCGGGCTGCTGCAAAAGTCGCTTGAGGCGCGTGGCCTGAAGTTTTTAATGGGTGCGCAGACCCAAGAGCTGGTCGGTAACTCAGACGGGCGCGTAGCGTCGATCAAATTCAAAGACGGCACAGAGCTGGCCACCGACTTGGTGGTGATGGCCGTTGGCATTCGGCCCAACACCGCGCTGGCCGAGTCCATGCGCATCCACTGCAATAAGGGCATTGTGGTCAACGACACCATGCAAACCACCACCGACGCACGCATTTACAGCGTGGGCGAATGCGCGGCGCACCGGGGCATTGCTTACGGGCTGGTGGCACCGCTGTTTGAGCAGGCCAAAGTCGCGGCCAACCACTTGGCGCAATTCGGCATTGGACGCTACACCGGCTCGCTGACGTCAACCAAGCTGAAGGTAACGGGTATTGACTTGTTCAGCGCAGGTGAATTCATGGGCAGCGAAGGGAGCGAAGAAATCATCATGAGCGACCCGTTTGGCGGCGTGTACAAAAAGCTGGTGATCAAAGACGACAAACTGATTGGCGCGTGTTTGTATGGCGACACCGTCGATGGCAGCTATTACTTCAAACTGCTGCGCGACGGCCGCAGCGTGGCCGACATCCGCGACAAATTGATGTTTGGCGAATCCAGCATTGGCGACGTTGGCCATGAAGGCCACACCAAAGCAGCCACCATGCCCGACACAGCTGAGGTGTGCGGCTGCAACGGCGTGACCAAAGGCACTATTTGCAAAGCCATTCGTGAAAAAGGTTTGTTCACTTTGGACGAGGTGCGCAAACACACCAAAGCCAGCGGTGGCTGCGGCTCGTGCACAGGGCTGGTCGAGCAGATTTTGATGTTCACTGCGGGCGGCGATTACTCAGCCACCCCTAAACTTAAAGCCATGTGCAGTTGCACCGACCACGGCCACCAGGCAGTGCGTGACGCCATTCGGGCCAACAAGCTGCTCACCATTGGCGAAGTGTATAAATTCATGGACTGGAAAACACCCAACGGCTGCGCCAGCTGCCGCCCGGCCATCAATTTTTACGTCACCAGCACTTGGCCGAAAGAAGCCAAAGACGACCCGCAAAGCCGCTTCATCAACGAGCGCAGCCACGCCAATATTCAAAAAGACGGCACCTACAGCGTGATTCCACGCATGTGGGGCGGCGAGACCAATTCAAGCGAGCTGCGCCGCATTGCAGATGCGGTGGACAAATACAAAATCCCGACGGTAAAAGTTACTGGCGGCCAACGCATTGACTTGCTGGGCGTAAAAAAAGAAGACCTGGTCAATGTCTGGAAAGACATCGGCATGCCTTCAGGCCACGCTTATGCCAAAGCGCTGCGCACCGTCAAAACCTGCGTGGGCAGCGAGTGGTGCCGCATGGGCACGCAAGACTCCACCCAAATGGGTAAAGATTTAGAGCGTGCCATGTGGCGCATGTACGCACCGCACAAGGTCAAGTTTGCCGTCAGCGGCTGCCCGCGCAACTGCGCAGAGGCAGGCATCAAAGACGTTGGCGTGATTGGCGTGGACAGCGGCTGGGAGATGTACATCGCTGGCAACGGCGGCATCAAAACCGAAGTAGCGCATTTCTTCGTAAAAGTGAAAACGCCTGCCGAAGTGCTGGAATACACCGGCGCATTTTGCGAGCTGTATCGGCAAGAAGGCTGGTACCTGGAGCGCACCGTGCACTACGTAAACCGCGTGGGCCTGGACTATGTGAAGAAAAAAATCCTGGAGGACCATGAAGGCCGCAAAGCCCTGTGGGAGCGCCTGCAGTTTGCGCTTGACGGCGAGCCCGACCCGTGGTTTGACTTCAAAGACGCTGCGGTTGATACCCGGCAATTTAACGCCCTGGAAGCGTAAATCAGCATAAATTGAACGTTTTAACCAATAAATACGGGCGCTAGCAGCTCCTGAATACATAGCAAGATAAAGACCCCCAATGACCGAATGGAAAAAAATCTGCCGGGTTGACGAGATCCCAGTGCTGGGCTCACGCCGCGTGTCACGCGCCCAAGGCATTGATGTCGCTGTATTTCGCAACGATGTAGATGGTGTGTTTGCGCTGCTAGACCGTTGTCCGCACAAAGGCGGGCCGCTCAGCCAGGGGATCATTTTTGGTGAAAGCGTAGCCTGCCCCCTGCACAATTGGACAATTGACTTGAACGGCGGCTGCGCGAAGGCACCTGACGAAGGCTGCACGCCGAAGTTTGCGGTGAAGATTGAGGGTGGCGCGGTGCATCTTGATGCTCAAGAACTGGCGACGCTGGCGCTTGATCTAGAACGCCCGACCGCTGGCCCAAAACTTTTGTCCCCTACCCTCATGTCCCCTCTCCCCCTGGGAGAGGGCTAGGGTGAGGGCCAGCGCATGAGCTTGGCTAACTTGGGGCGCCCTCACCCCGGCCCTCTCCCAGAGGGAGAGGGAGTAAGGACCACTAAATCAACCTGCCCCTGCTGTTGTGCAGGCTGCGGCCTAGCGCACGCGCGGCCCGCTTAACGGTTTTATGTCACGCCGCAGCCTGTCCGAATTCATGACTAAGCACACTAAATCAACATGCCCCTACTGCGGTGTAGGCTGCGGCGTAATCATCGAATCCACTGGCAACCAGATCACAGGTGTCGAAGGCGACCCAGATCACCCTGCAAACTTCGGC
>JANMWH010000132.1:0-23239 GCA_031393945.1 Polaromonas sp.
GTGCCGGCCACGCGCAAGTGGTTGCCCAAGCGGCTGATGGCGCACTTGACTTCATCGTCAATCGTGCTGACTTGTGGGGCCAACTCGGGTTTAAGGATGTTGAAGGTGGCGCTGTAACCCTTGCCGGGGTAAATCGGCAGGTCAACGCCAACTTCGCGCAGCAGCAGCGCGCTGTACGAGCCGCAGGCCACCACGATGGCGTCGGCCTTGATATTGGTGCTGTTTTTAATGTCATTTTTGCCTGTAGCCGAGGAAAATCGGGCGCGAACAGCTACTGAATCAATAGCGCCGCCCAGCTTGTTCAGCCGCTCAATGTCGTGCCCGTACATAAACGTGGCGCCTTTGGCCGCGCAGTGTTCGGCCAGCGCCTGTGTGAAGACTTTGGCGTCGCCGCTTTCGTCGCTGGCGGTGTACGTGCCCCCTACGATTGAATGCGCAAACTGCTTGAAGGCGGGCTCAATAGCCAGCAATTCGGCCTGGCTCACCACCTTGCGGTTCACGCCGTATTTGCGCATCAATGCGGCGGCATCAGCTGCGGTGTCGAACGATTTTTGGTCGGTGTAGTAGTGCGCAATGCCGCGCTCCAGCCGGTTGTATTCAATGCTGGTGGCGGCCACCACGGCTTTGAGCGCGGTGTGACTGTACGCGCCCAGGGCTACCAGTTGCTGCACGTTGCGCTCAAACGCGGTGTCGTTGCACTGGGCCAAAAACTTCAGCCCCCACAGCCACTGGTGCAGGTCAAATTGCGGCCTGAAGAGCAGCGGCGCGTCGTCTTTGAACATCCATTTCAGGGCTTTCAGGGGGGCATCGCGGTTGGCCCACGGCTCGCAGTAGCTGACCGAAATCTGCGCCGCGTTGGCAAAGCTGGTTTCCATTGCTGCGCCGCTTTGCCGGTCAATCACGGTGACTTCATGCCCACGCTGTAGCAGGTGCCACGCTGTGCTGACGCCAATAATGCCCGCCCCCAAAACCACTACTTTCATAAGCTGCCTTTGCTTCGTTTGACGATTGCGCCGAGCAACCGAGTATCAATCCAACTTACATTGAACCAGAAAACCAGCGCAGCAGGCTCACGAAGCATGGGGGATTAAACCGTACGGTAGTTTTTTGGAGTACTCGACTAAAAAATACGCGCTTGGTATTTTTTTGAACTGACTCGCATTAATCGGCGTACGATACATAAATGATCACCGCTACCGCCGCTCCCCCCGTTAAAACCACCTTCAAAGCCCAAATGCTGCAGGCCAGAGAAGAAGCCATCGTCATGGCCGTGAATCGGTTGCTGGCAGAAAAGGGTTTTGACCTGATGACGGTCGACGAAGTGGCCGCCGACGTTGGAATTGCCAAGGCTAGCTTGTACAAACACTTTTCCAGCAAAGAAGACCTGGCCGCCGCCGCCATGGTGCGCGTACTGGGCTTGGCCCAAGCGTTTTTGGCCAGCTTGCCCGCTGATGCCAAACCGGTGGCTCAGCTTGAAGCCGTTGCACGCTGGATGCTGCAAGTGCAGCTCAGAGGCGAAATGCCATCGTTGCCCAGCCAAAACTCTTCGCTGCGGGCCAACTTGATGGCCAACAAAGCCTACCTCGACGGCTTGATGCAGGTCAGCGACCAAATTGGCGGCTGGATAGAGGCGGCGCAAGCCGACGGCAGCCTGGACGCCAAAGTACCCGCGCTGGTGGTGTTGTACACGCTGTACTCGCGCGCCTGTGACCCGGTGCCCGGCTTTTTGAAAGCGGGCGGCCAGCACACCGACGAGCAGATTATTGACATCGTGCTGGCGACTTGTTTTGATGGCCTTAATCGACGTTGATCGTCATTATTGGCGCGTTTTGGGGTACAAATCGGGCTGTAGCCCAATCAAAACAGGCGTAAGCAGCTCTTAAATTTATAGCGTATGGGGACTCTGCCCGGCCCGCGAGCGCTCTGGCGGCAGGGCAATGACGCGAATCGGAATCACCCTGAACGACGGGCAGTCGTACACCGCAATGCTGCGGGCGTTCACCGGGTAGCTGCCGCAGCTGGTCATTTTCCAAAACCAGTTGTTGTGAATCGAGCAGGTTGAGAAGCCGTCGCCCGTCCAGGTTAAAAACACGCAGGCACTGTTCAGGCAGCAGCGGCCGCAGTGCGTGCAGCTGCCTTCAATGCTGTTTGCCGCAACGGTCGGGGCAAAAGCGATTTCAAATGACCGTTCGATGGCCATTTCAATGTTTCGGGCAATCACGCTGGCTTGGTGCAGCGCCCTGATAGTGCGCGCCGACTGCTTGACGGTTTGACCGTAGCGGCGCAAATAATGCCAGCGGCCAGCAATCACCGCGCAAGCAAAGGGCGCCAGTGGCAGCAGCAAAATCATTGCGGCCAAGGCAAGCAATTCAATGCCTTGCGCAAGGGGAGTTGCGTGCCACGAAAGTGGTTGCACGATTAAGCGTTTAAGCAGCGGTTAACCCTCCGAAAAAAGCCTGAAAAATCCGCTAAAACAGATCCTGAAAGGGCTAAAAATCTTAGAAGCCAATAAATACGGGCGCGAGCAGCTATTTATTCAATAGCTAGTCGCGCCCGTGGTGAGCCTGTTATGACTCCGGCGTAGACGCCAGTAGCTAACCCGGCAATTACTTCGGCATGATTACGGTGTCAATCGCGTGGATCACACCATTGTCAGCAGCAACGTCAGCGGCCACCACTTTTGCGCCATTCACGGTCACGCCGCCTTCGGTCGCCAGCGTGATGTCGCCGCCCTGCACGGTTTTAACCATGCCCGGCTTGACGTCTTTGGCCATGACTTTGCCGGCCACTACGTGGTACGTCAAAATTTTGGATAAGGCGGCTTTGTCTTTGAGCAGACTGTCGAGGGTTTCTTTCGGGATTTTGGCGAAGGCTTCGTCAGTCGGCGCAAACACCGTGAACGGGCCCTTGCCCTTAAGCGTGTCAACCAGGCCAGCGGCCTGTACAGCGGCGACCAGGGTTTTGAAGTTGCCAGCCTTGATGGCGGTGTCAACGATGTCGGCAGCTTGTGCAGACAGGGCAAAACCAGCGGTCAGGGCCAAGGCGAGTAATGATTTTTTCATGATGTTGTCCTCAAAAAAGATGTGTTGAAAAACACCAGAAAGTTGGTGTAGTCGGAATATATATCCCATCAGTAATAAAGTAAACCACAAGGTTATTATTTATACTGCTTGGTAACATTTTAAAGCAACTGAGGCATTTAGCCCCGCCCTGCTTACACCGTGATGCAGCTTTGCGGCTTAAAACCAGCCTGCTCGTTTTTGCGGGCGTAGCCCAGCGGGTTGGCCACCACCCGGCAATTCCCTACCCAATAGTCTGACGGACAATGCAAGTGGCCGTGTAACCAAAGTTGCGCGCTGGGTAACAGGTCATCTAACCCATTGCAAAAGCCGGCCGTGCCGGGGCTGATGCCGTAACGCGGGTCGGCGCTGAGAAGACTCGGCGCAAAGTGAGTCACCACTACCGTCTTTTGTGATGTCTTTTCGTCGGCTGGCTGGGCTAGCACTTGCCGCAACCAAGCCTGGCTTTGCAGCCCCAACTCGCGCACCGCTTCAGCCATCATGGGCTGGCCACCGCTCAAGGCGTGGTTTTTCTTCAAGTAAAAGTCGGCAGCCCGAAAAGCCTTGTCGCGCGCTACCAGCTGCTGCCCCAGGGTCACCGGGCTGCTCAACGCGCGGGCCGACGTTGGCGAATCAAAATCAGTCCACAGCGTGCAGCCCACAAAACGCACCCCGGCAATTACTTGCACGGCACGCTCCAGCCACAGCAAGCCCAGGCGCTGGCAGGCGTCGCGCAGCCGGGCATGCGCCTCGTTAAATTCCAGGCCGTCGTACTCATGGTTGCCGGGCACAAACACCACCGGGCACGGCCAGTTGGCAAAACGCCCCAACCCAAAGTCGGCAATGTCTAAACGGGTCAGCGCCGATGTGTTTTGATAAGAGCCGATATCACCGGCTAGCACCAGCACGTCTGCGCCCGGCGCGGGCTGCGGCACAAAGTGGGGGTTGGACTCCAAGTGGAGATCTGACATGAGCTGAATATTCACCTCCCCATTCTCGCGCATGCTGACCAGCCGGTCAGGTTATGCGTTTATTGCATCGAAAAATCAGCGGTGGAGCCTTGCGAATTAAGGGAAAACCCGTATATTTAATTCACCGTAACTTTTCGCGCTAACCAAGCGCATCGCCATGACTGAATTGCTCAAACAAATCGCTGATTTCATCTCGCCAGATGCAGCTGCTCAAGCCACCCCCGCACCAAACGTGGCGCAAAACCTGATGGAGCGCGCCGAGCTTGAGGCAGGCCGCAACCCACAAGACGCAGCCGAACTGCGCGACGCCGCTCGGGCGTTTTTAAGTGTGGTTCGTTAGTCGCTAATGCCGGCAGATGAATGCTCTGCCAAGGCTTGACGAAGCCTTGCGCCCTAAGCCGCAGCCGCTTCGCGTACGCGTTCAGTGAGCTCTGCCAGGTGCACCACACCTGCTGGGCCAGAAGCTTTGGCCAGCATTGAATAGTCAGGCAGCTCGGCCTGCAACTCGTCCAGCGTTTTAAAGCCCTCCAGCTTACCCAGCACCGTAAAGGCCTGCTGCGGCAAATGGGTCAGCACAAAAGTAGACATCACATCAACAATCAATGCCAAGCCGGTCAGGCTAATGCCAAGGGCGGCTGGCTCCGGCGATGCGGCTGAGCGGCTGCCCGCCATTGCCGTGCCCGGCTGTGCTGTCTGCGCAGCCAGCAACGCCAGTGGCGCAGGGTGCGTGTCGGCAAAGTCTGCAACCGGCGGCGACAGTTGGGCGGCCGAGGGTGTCGCTTGGGCGTTCTGAAAATCCGCAGTGCGGACTTCGCGCAGCTTGATCAGCCCCGCATAGTCCAGCTGGCCCAACAGGTCTGAGGCGTCTGCGTCTGCAAACTGCACCACCAGCTCGGCTACGCTGATTTTGCCGTCCACCGCCTTGAGCATGGCCTTCAACGCAGGCGACAGCTTGGCCTCGGGCGTGAACGCTAGCGCCCGGCCCTGAGGCGTTCGGACATAAAGTAAAGTTCTATCGGCGGTCATGGCGACAGAAAAAGATGCCCAGTTCGGCCAAGTTTTGTGAGGTTTGCCATGGTGATGGGCTGTAATGTTAACTGCGTCAATGTGTAAATGCCGGCGCAGAATAAAAATTAAATACCTCATTTGAGCGAATCAAAACAATCCTACGCAGGCGTTGTAAAGAAGATACGATTTGTAGCACAAAAGAACTAAATTCGTAAGTTGAACGTATGTTGTCAATCGCCAGGCGCTGTTTACCGACACAATCTTCGTAAAATGCAACCAAACATGGGGCAAGCATGAGCACTTCAGCGGCGGCGATGTCGACCAGCAACGATCAACTTGAGCACGCTCTGCTGACAGCGTGGCTAGACTCGTCCGATGTGGGTTTGTGCGCCATCGACCACGTCGGTTTGGTCGTGATGCTGAACCGCGCCGCCTGCGCCATGCTGGGCGTAGTGGGTGTGGACGTGTTGAACCAGCCGTTTAGCAAAGCCGTGCAGGCAGTTGATTTTGAGCCCGGCGTCGTCGAATGGCTGGCCCGGCTGGGTTTTAGCGGCCAACGCCATGCCGCCTGTTTGCGGCGCGGCAAAAAAGTGGAGTTGTTGTTCAGAGCCAGCGGCGTTACCGCTGCCAGCCCTGCCGCTGTAAACAAGGCTTTTGAGAAGTTCAAAATGATAGCGATTACCGACATTACCGAGCTGTTGCAGGCGCAGCGCCAAGTCGATTCAGAATCGTACCGCCGCCAGTGGCAGGCGCTCAATGCGGGTGTGGTTATTTCGGACGCCCGCCAGATCGACATGCCGATCGTCTACGTCAACCCCATGTTTGAACAAATGAGCGGCTATGCGTCCGGTGAAGTGCTGGGCCGCAACTGCCGATTTTTGCAAGGCGCCGAGCCACATCAGCCAGGCTTGGCCGCTATTCGCACTGCTATCAGCACCCAAACCAACGGCTATGCCAAGCTGCGCAATTACCGCAAAGACGGCAGTTTGTTTGTCAATGAACTGTTCATATCGCCGGTCAAAGACGCCAACGGCGAGGTGACCCACTTTGTTGGTATTCAGCACCTCGAAAACAATCAAGCTGAACGCTGATCGGTAACGGCTGATGCCCGGTTTTCCCACCACTAATTTTGATCGCACCAAGCTCAGCTTTTCGCTGGAGGGAATGTCGTCGAGGGAAGAAGTGCTGTTCAAGTCCTTCGTGCGCCTGTTGGACCACGTCACCAATCAAAAATGGATTTACCGGCCAGCAACAGCGGACTTTCGCGTCGACTTGCTGGTGGTAGCCGAGTGGTTCCCGCCCACCCTTTACAAGCACTACCACCCAGTGGCTCAGCCGGTGTTGTCAGTAGGTGCCGGACAGGAGCGAGCCATGCATCTGAGCTTGCCAATGCAGCCCAATAAGCTGGCCGACGAACTGAACCGGGTTGGCCACCAAGCCGTGCAGCACTTGGCCGCGAGCAGCAGCGCTTCGTTCATGTCGGCAAACGAGATGCCCGGCAGCGAAGGCGATGAACTTTTTCGGCTAAAACAATGGCCGCCCTCAAAATTTTTGGTGGGCACGGGTCGCATGCGCCTGGCCACATTGCTGTCTGGTCGGGCATTGAGCTTGCATGAGCTACAGCGCCGATCTGCTTTGCCCTTGGCCGTTTGCCGCACATTCACGACAGATTTGCAAAACGCCCAATTGCTGATCAACACTGTGCAGGAACGCATCGCCGGGCCGCATGAAATACTCAATCTGCCCAGCGCCGCAGTTGCGTTTGCCAAACCGGGGCTACTCGACCGCATTCGGGCCAGTTTAGGAATTAAAAGTTCACACAACGCCTGAAAATTAGCGCGCAAATGGTCGAAAGTACTCGGCCTTGCCTGACAATGCGGCAAAACCGATTTGTAATGACTGAACACAAAATACTCTTTAGCGGCACCACCGGGGCGGGTAAAACCACCGCTATTGGGCAGGTAAGTGAGATTCCGCCCATGTCCACCGACGTGCGCAACAACGATTCTGGCCTGTCCAAAGAAATGACCACTGTGGGCATGGACTATGGAGAAGTCACGCTGGAAGGCGGCGACAAGTTGCGCCTGTACGGCACGCCCGGGCAAAAGCGCTTTGACTTTATGTGGAAGATTTTGTCGAAGGGCGCATTAGGCCTGATCATATTGATTGACAACCGCCAGCCTGACCCCCTGGCCGACCTCGACATGTATGTCGATGGGTTCAAGCAGCTGATCAAAGACACCGCTTGCGTGGTGGCCGTGGGCCGCACCGAAACCCATGTCAGCCCAGACCTAGAGCAGTTTTCAGACCACCTGGCGGCACGCGGCATTTTGTGCCCGGTACTGGCTGCAGATGTGCGGGACGCCGCGCAGGTTACGCAGTTACTCGAACTGCTGCTGCTGCAACTAGAAACCAAAGCGGAGACCCAGTGATATGGAGATAGATGCAAGCTTGCAGCGCGCCTGCGACGCGGCCTTGAACGACCTGATGCAAGAGGTCAAAGGCATCAAAGCTGTGGTTATTTCCACTGAAGACGGTTTTGAAGTTGCTGCTCGGGTTGAAAACACCGCACAAATTGCCCGCTTGTCGGCAATGGCCAGCTCGCTCGCGGCGCTGGGCGCCATGGCGGGCGAAGAAAGTCAGTTAGGGGTGTGCCGCAGCGTGGTGCTGGAAGCCGCTGGCGGGTACATCGTCATTGTGCAGGTGCACCGAGACGATGTGTCGTTGATTGTCAGCACCGTAGCGGGAGCCGACGCAGTGGTCGGCCAGGTGCTGTACTACTCAAAAAAGGCAGCGGCTGCCTTGCAAGCGGCGTAGCGGCCGAAGTGCCTTGACGCGTCACTAAAACGATTTGAATATGCCCAACAGTGCAGCCGTCGTCGCACATTTGCAAACTCTTGCCACTTACCCCGGCATTGATGGCTGTGCGCTGGTTGAAACCGCCACCGGCATGGCTTGGCATTTCGCTGGGGCCAGCCCTGAAATTGAGCGAATTGGCGAAACCGCGATTGAATTTTGGCGCATCAAAGACCGGCTGGCATCACAGCTGACGGCTTTGGGCGGCCTGCAGTCTGCAGCCTACTCTTTTGCCAACCGGGTAGTGGCGCTGTTCCCGTGCTGCGACGACCCCGGCCTGGTGCTGGTTTGTGTTGCGGCCAAAGGCGACATGGCCTGGGGCCCGTGGGGCGTACATGTAGAGGCGTTGCGCCGCGTATTGGCGCAGTCGCGCCCGACACCAACCGGTTTGGCGCAGCAGCGATAGTTAATTTGAGGATAGTTTGAGTTTTGGTTTTGGGTTTCAGCAGCTTGCGTTTGAGCGCCATGCAAGCGGCGGTTTTTTCGGCGTTTTTTCGTATTTTGGAGATTTTTAATGGCAACGATTAACCAAGCAATGCAAGAACTTTTGACCTGTGACGGCGCCCTGTGCGCCTGCCTGGTTGACTCCAGCAGCGGCATGATTTTGGGCCAAATTGGCTCAGGTGTTGACATGGAAGTGGCTGCCGCTGGCAACACCGAAGTGGTTCGCGCCAAAATGAAAACCATGCGCGCGCTCGGCCTGTCAGACGTGATTGAAGACATTTTGATCACCCTGGGCAAGCAATACCACATCATTCGCCCGATGGCTCGCAAAGAAGGCCTGTTTATCTACATTGTGCTCGACAAAGCCAAGTCGAATTTGGCTTTGGCGCGCCGCAAAGTGCAAGAAGTCGAAAAAGAATTGTCGGTTTAAGGCAGTCGCCGCCCAGGCGCGCGCCTGGGTAAAACCTGAAAGTTCTTGGCTGAGTCGCGTTGCAAATCAGTCGTCTCAGTGTTATGTGGTTGTAGTTCATGGCAGCTCGCCGTTTGAAAAGCAAAGCAATAATGCTGTGGTACGGGCGAGCAACGCGCATCGCAAATCAAGCGCCGGCAGGCGGCCGATTGCACAGCAACACCGCCTCCTGTCGCTTGGCTTTGTTGCTGTACAGGCCCAAGCCATGTTGGATTTTCGTTGATATGCAATTGTGTATTGCAAACTTCTACTCACATCTTGAATAAATTGAACGCGCTCAAATGCCAATTAAGGCTGTGCGCATTAGCATCCACGGGTCATGACTAGTAACAAACTTATTTCAGCCGAAAGTGACGAAGCGTTCGAGAACACTTTGCTACTTGATTGGCTCCAAGGTGCCGGTATGGGCTTGTGCGTGGTGGACGACAAATCGCGCGTCGCCATGTTTAACCCTAAAGCAGCGGAGCTGCTGGGTGTTGACGCTCTTCTCACGCTGGGTCAGCCGTTTGCAGCGCTCTTGCAGGCACTGGGCTTTTCAAGCGAGGTGGCAAAAACGCTCGACGCACCAGATTGCCATGGCGACTTTCCGCTGATCAGGCCTGCCAAGATCGACGGCCTTCCGCGTCACCTTTTGCTGAAGTTCAGCACCGTTCGCAGCGAAATGCGCGGCACTTACAAAGTCATCGCTATCACTGACATCACCCAGTTGATCGAAGCGCAGCAACAAGTCGATTCCGAGCCGTTCAGGCGTCAGTGGCAGGCCCTGAATGCGGGCGTGGTGATTTCAGACGCGCGCGCACCGGACATGCCGATTGTTTTTGTGAACACCATGTTCGAGCACATGAGCGGCTATGCGTCGAGCGAAATTTTGGGGCGCAATTGCCGGTTTTTGCAAGGCACCGACAAAGACCAGCCTGGTATTGAAATCATTCGCAGTGCCATCAAGGCGCAAACAAATGGCTTTGCCTCGCTACGCAACTACCGCAAAGACGGCTCGTTGTTTTTGAATCAGTTGTTCATCTCGCCGGTGCGCGATGCTGCGGGCACGGTGACGCACTTTGTTGGCATTCAACATCCACAGGCTCCGCCAGTGGTTGCCGCCGCGCCCGCATTTTCGGGTCATAAGGTTTAACGCCCAAGCCCCCAAGCCATGAAGTCCGGCCGTACCCCCCTTACTTTTAGTGTCATTGGCATGGCCGCGCGCGAGGCCATGCTGCTCAAATCTTTTGTCCGCATGCTGGACAGCCGCACCAAACAGTGCTGGGTGTACAAAGCCCAGCAAGATGACCGCGAGCAGCAAGCAGCAGACCTGACCTTTTTGGGCGATGAAGGTGAGCTGCCAGATGCCAATGCAGCCGCGACCGGCCCGAGGCAGCTCCGAATGGGCGTGCTGGCTCTTGATGTCTATGCCAAGCTTGACAGGCCACTGCGGCCAGATGAACTGGAGCGGGAGCTCAACCGAATGGGCAAGCTGCTGGTGATGGCGCGCATGCAGTCGGCAAGCACCCTTAACGTGGCCTACAACTCTGCTACCGGAGGGGGTGACTACGCCTCCACCAGTCACGACGAAAACGCTGCGAATGCCGAGCCGCTCTACTTATGGCAATTGCCAGAAAAAGGCAGTACCCATTCAGAATTTGTGCTCACTAGCGCGTTAAGCACCGAGTTCGCCGGAACCGTCCCGGCCAGTTTGTCCGTTTCGACCGCCAGGGCTGCTGCCCCTGCCAAACCTGTATCAGCCGTGCCACGTTTGGTGCCCGCACTCAGGCGGGCACCGGTGCCAGAAAAAGTGGTTCAGCAACCCGTTGCTGCAGCTGTGCTTGCAGACGCGGCGATTGCCGCGGCGATGGTGGTGGCACCAACAGACAAGCTGCGTTTATTGCGCTGGCCGCACGCCAGTTTGATCAATACCCCACCCAAGCTAAAACTGGCGGCGTTTATGGCCAGCGGCAGCAACACACTGGAAATCCTGCAACGCAGTTCTGGTCAGGCCATGCCAGTGTGCGTTGATTTTGTGCAAGCGCTGCATGCTTCTGGCTTTTTGTCGATCATGCCTTTTACAGAGGTGGCTGCAGACAGCCTTGATTTGCGCGGGCAATCGCGTGCCGCCCCCACATCACCAGCGTCGTCGCTTCGGCAAGAGCGGGTATCGGCGCCAAGTCCCGCCGCCAGCTCGACGGGTTTGTTCGCCCGTATTCGCGCCCGGCTTGGCATTTCTCAGGCGGGATAGCACTGGTCCCGTAGCCCGCATGCGGTTGTGCTTGACTCCATTTGTTCAGGTCGACCCATTCAGGCTGATGGGGCCAAATTGACTAGTTCAAGTGGGCCAGTCACTGAGCTTGCCGATCGCGTTTTGCGGTAACGCGTCACCATAAGTCAGGCTGGCCAGGCTGGCATAGTGCGGCAGGGCACTGAACGCCCATTCTTCCAGCGCCTTCTTTTCGCCAGCGCCTCCGGGTGGGTGCAAAACCACAAATGCTTTGAGTCTGGGCGGCGTCAGCAGCGTGTCCAGGCGCACTGCCGCGGCTTTTACTGCGCTCTGCGTCATGAGTTGCTGGGCGACCCAATCTGGCGATACGTTGTGCCCGCCTACCTGAACGCTGTTGTCTACACGCCGCAGCAACTGAAACTCCGAATCGCTAACCCACAGCAAATCGTCTTGCACCGGCATGGCGGCTACCGCACCGCTGGGCAACAGCAGCTCAATGCCGTCCTGCGCGGTGCGGGTTCGGCCAGGCGCGAGGGTGTAGGGCCGAATCGGGTCGCGGCGCCAGGCCAGACCGGCGGTTTCACTGGAACCATAAATTTGCAGCAGTCGGGCCAATGGCGCGGGAGAATTACCAGCGCGCTTGTCGATTAACTGGCGATGAACGTCGTCTGCCAGCGGCGCAGTAGACGAGATACCCTGAACGCCCGCGGGCCACGCTTTGGCCGCCTTTACCGCCGACTTAGCCAGCCAAGCCCACTGATCGGGCACTGCAATTAGCAAATCGCCCGGCAGCAAATCAGGCAGGTCAGCAAAGTCGGCATCAATCGCTGGCACACCAAGCGCCAGCGGTAGCAACACGCCCCAAATAAAACCGTAAATATGGTGCGTGGGTGCCAGCACCATCACTCGGCTCACATTCGGCAATGGTGCGCTGGCACTTTCGTCGGCGCTGGTATTGACAGACCTCAATACCTCTGCCCAGGCGTGTGCCTCGTTGCTAAGCACGTCTTCGCGGTGGCGAATTTGCTTTCGTGCACCCGTACTGCCTGACGTGGCAAACGTGAAATTTGCAGCGCCGCTTGCTCTAGCGCGCAGCATCACGGCAGCCCAGTCAGCCGCGCTGCGTTTGGCTAAAAACAAGTCCTCAAACCCCGCGTCGTAGGCGTTGCACCAAGTGGCGGCGGCGGTTGCCAGCTGTATGCGTGCCAACGAATCAAGTGCCAGGCCAGTCGCTGACCAGTCGACATCGTTAGTTGGGGAAACGCGTGGCCCCAATCGGCCTGCTAGTCCGGGCATGGCGGCTATTTCAGACCACGCCAAGTCCCGGCACACCCGGAGCAGGTCGTCCGGCGAAATAGTCAGTGCGTTCACAGCAATTGAATGTGGCGACGTCGACTCGCTGGCTAGCGGTCGTTAAAACTTCAAAATGTCTTCGTGGCGTGAGCCGCTTGTGAGCGCCGAAGGCGCAGATGCTTGCGCTGGCGCTGGTGCCGGGGCTGCGTAAGTTGGCGCAGGAGGAGCATAAGCTTGCATAGCGGGTGCTACCGGCGCGGGTCTTGCAGCTGCCGGGGCTGCGTTCATGCCGCCGTTCATGGCGGCGATGACTGCCGCCACGATGTCGTTGATGGACGGTGCCGCCGCTGGAGCGGCCGCCATTGCGGGTGCTTGGTTCACTTGGCTATATGCCAGCTGTGCAGCTCGGGTTGGGTCGTTATTCGCATAGTCGACGCGCGGAGCTTCGGTGGCAAACGCCTCTTGCACCAAGGGTTTGTTGGCACGCTTGACCAAAATCATCACGGTTTGCTGGCCCAAATGATTCGGGATGGTGACCATGTGCACTTTGACTTTGGTGGCCTCGTCGCGGTGGTCAAACGTGTAGTCGAACACGCAGTTCAAAAAGCCTTTTTTAACGCCTTCAACAAAGCGGCCGTAAAACGCGGCGGTTTTGGTACACAGGGCGACTTCATCAAAAAAGTTTTTGCCAATCGCCCAGTTGGGATCAACGCCGGTCAGGTCGCCTTCGGCCATGTTGTATTCCAGAATCTTGCCAGTCAAATCGAGCTTGACCAAGCCAAAAGGCAAGCCGTCTTTGATCGAATCGGGAATGCGCGGCAGCAGTTCTGCCAAATTGACGCCTTCAAAGCTAATGTGTTCCATGCTGGATGCCTGAGTAAAAACTTAAATTTGCAAAATAGCAAAAATCGAAAAACTAAATTTGTGGGACGGGCGGCATGACGCGCCGCACCAAAATCCACACGTGCGGCGATGCCATGGCCACGCGCGGCTTGGTGATACGCACCATCATCGGGGTTTCCGGCATTTCATGAAAATACACGAAGGGAAACATCTGGTCAAAAGACATGGCTTTGAGTGCGCTTTTAAAGCGGCCTTGAAATTGCTCGCTGACTCCGCATACGGCTAATTCCATAAAAAACCCAGCACCCATCACGCGCTGCGGGTCGCGGTTGGTCAACTCACCCTCGGTGCGGTTGTATTTCACGATTTTGGCTTTGTCATTGAGCAGCACAGCGCCAATTGGCAAGTCGTCAAATGCCGCTTGCGGCAAGCGGTCCAGCGTCTCCATGACGTCACGGCCGTCGACTTGAAAAAATTGCTTGTACTTTTGAAGTAGCTCAGATGACACGATTCGCCTTTGGTAATGCCGAGCGCTCTGTTTTTTTGGTCGCGCAAGGCTCTGCTGTAAGTTTATCGGGTAAGTTCAGTTTTAGTGAAAAATCCGGTGCCAAGCACGTGGTTTGACGGCCTTATTTTGCGTATTAGTTGCAAAATTCGTGGCTTTTTAACACCCCAAAAAGGGATGAGCTGAATATTGCACCACTGCATTAATACTTCAACAAATTCAGTGTAACGTCTATTTACATGCCCTTTTGACCTGTAGGTCAATAAAATCGGGCGCAAGCAGCTATAAAAAAAATAGCGTGTTACGAGCTAACTCTGCCGAACGCCAGCATGGCTACCCGCAACACCGCCTGGCGCAGCCAGATATGTGCACTCAGAGATTCGGTGCGCCGGTGCCACACTGAATCGACATGCACTGGCGCCACCTCAAACGGCAGTGGCCGCAGTACCAGCTGGTCGGCAATGCCCGTCACGCCCACAAAGTGCTTGGGTAGCACGGTCAGTAAATTGGAGTTGGCTACTACCCTTCCGGCAGTAAAGAACTGGTTGACCGTCAGCACCACTTGGCGCTGGCGTCCCAAAGAAGCCAGCGCTTCATCAATGAACCCAAAAGGCCGCCCTGAAAAACTGACCAGCAAGTGCCGCGCGGCGCAAAAGCGCTCCAGCGTTAGCGGGCCTCTGGCCAGCGGATGGCCAGCGCGCATCACGCACACATACTGGCCGTCGTACAGGCGCTGATGAGCAAACCCCACGCTGTCGCCGCTTTGGGCGCGGAGCACCAGGTCAGCCAGCAGCGAGGGGAAATAACCTAGCGCCAAGTCAGCGCTTGCTTCGTCCAGCAGGCCCCGCGGATCTCGCGTGGTCAAGGGCACCACGCGCATGGTCACACCCGGCGCCTCGCGTTCCAAAATGTCAATCAGGCCGGGCATCAGCTCGGCGGCAGTCGCGTCGGCCATGGCGAGTACAAACGTGGTGTTGGCCGTCAGTGGGTCAAACGCGTTGGGGGCCAGCGCGGCCTGCAATTGGCGCAATGCCTCGCGCACCGTGGGCCATAGCGCCAGCGCTCTGGGGGTGGGGGCCATCGCCTGGCCAACCCGGGTGACCAATTCATCGCCAAGCGTTTCGCGCAGCCGGCGCAGCGCGTTGCTTACGGCCGGTTGGGTCAGCGACAGATTGCGCGCGGCACGGGTCAGGCTGCGTTCGGCCATGACTTCATCAAACACGCGCAGCAGATTCAAGTCGAGGGTGCGAAAGTTAGCGAGCTGTTGGCGGTATTCGGCAGGCATGGGGCTAATTTATCACTGTTGTGAATAACTAGCATCATTAATATAAAGTTGAATCACACCAGTGTTAACCCTAATATCTCACTACCCGGCCGCCATTTGCGTCGGGCTTTGTAAGAGGGAAATACCATGACCAGCTTTGTACACCTTGACTATTCCAACCAGCATTCTGGTGTGACTCGCGTCGAGTCGGCGATTAACACAGCGCAGCAAATCAAGCGCGATTTTTCTGGCACCCGCACGCTGGCCACGCTGTTGTTGTCGGCAATTGCTGCGGCGGCCATGGTGGTGGCCTATCAGGTGATGGACAGTTTGGCCGAAGGCCATTTGCTGGCGCTGTGGATCGGCCTGTGGCTGGTGGCATTTGCAACATTAGCCACCTTCGCCGGCACGGTTCGCCGCGCAGTTGCTGGCGCTCAAGCGGGTTTGGATGCTTGGTCACGCGGCATTGCCGCCCGGCGTGCCGACGAGCGTTTGTGGGCGATTGCCCGAACCGACGCCCGCGTAATGGCCGATTTGCAATGCGCCATTACGCGCGGCGAAATTCGCGGCAATCAAGGTGCTGACCCGCGTGATGACGGCTTGGTGTTTGTTGCCCCGGCAGTCACACCCATCGACAGGCTGGCAGCTATTCCGGTGCGCTATGGCAAGGTTGTTCCGCAGTTTTAGATACTGGCGGCAGGTTGCTGAGACGAAAAAAAGCCGCTTAGCAAAGCGGCTTTTTTTATGCGGCGATGTATTTCAGGCAGCCAAGCGCTTTTCAATCGCGGCTTTGGTGTCTAGCAAGGCTTGAGGCAGGTGGTGTTCGAGCTGCTTGAACAAGTCAGTGTGCAGCGCGAGTTCGGCTTGCCAGGCGGCTTTGTCGATGTGGGTGACGGTGTCAAACTGCTGGGCTGAAAAATCAAGGCCGGTCCAGGTCAGGTCGGCGTAGTCAGGTGTCACGCCCATCAAGTTGTCGGTGCCGTGGCCGTTGCCTTCAATGCGGTCAATCATCCACTTAAGCACGCGCATGTTTTCGCCGTAGCCTGGCCAGACAAATTTGCCGTCTGCACCCTTGCGAAACCAGTTGGTGGTGTAGATTTTTGGCATGGACGCGCCTGATGTGGCGCACAGCTTTTCAAGCTTATCGCCCATGGCCAGCCAATGCGCAAAGTAGTCGCTCATGTTGTAGCCGGCAAACGGCAACATGGCAAACGGATCGCGGCGCACTACACCGGCTTGGCCAGTGGCGGCGGCGGTGGTCTCGCTGCCCATGGTGGCGGCCATGTACACGCCTTCAACCCACGTGCGAGCTTCAGTGACGAGTGGCACGGTGGTCGAGCGGCGGCCGCCGAACATGAACGCGTCAATCGCCACGCCTTTCGGGTCGTCCCAAGCGGCGTCAAGCGCCGGGTTGTTGGTGGCGGCCACGGTAAAGCGGGCGTTAGGGTGGGCAGCTTTTGCGCCGGTGGCTTTGGCTATTGCCGGCGTCCAGTCGTTGCCTTGCCAGTCGATGGCGTGCGTGGGGCAGTCGGTGCTGTCTTTGCCCATGCCTTCCCACCACACGTCGCCGTCGTCAGTCAGCGCGACGTTGGTAAATATCGTGTCGCGCTCAATGCTGGTCATGCAGTTGGGGTTGGTCAGCGTGTTGGTGCCGGGGGCCACGCCGAAGTAACCTGCCTCGGGGTTAATGGCGTACAGCTTGCCGTCAACGGCGGGCTTGATCCACGCAATGTCGTCGCCAATGGTGGTGACTTTCCAGCCGTCAAAGCCTGCAGGCGGAATCAACATCGCAAAGTTGGTTTTGCCGCAGGCCGATGGGAAGGCAGCTGCCACGTGGTATTTTTTGCCTTGCGGTGTGGTCACGCCCAAAATCAACATGTGCTCGGCCAGCCAACCCTCGTCACGGCCCATGTTTGATGCGATGCGCAGCGCAAAGCACTTTTTGCCCAGCAAGGCGTTGCCGCCGTAGCCCGAGCCGTAAGACCAGATCTCGCGTGTTTCAGGAAAATGTGAAATGTATTTGGTCGGGTTGCAGGGCCATTTCACGTCTTGCTGCCCAGCTTTAAGCGGCGCGCCTACGGTGTGCACGCAGGGCACGAAATCGCCATCAGTGCCCAGCACGTCAAACACGGCTTTGCCCATGCGCGTCATGATTTTCATGTTGACTGCAACGTAAGGGCTGTCAGACAACTCAATGCCAATATGAGCAATCGGTGAGCCCAGCGGGCCCATTGAAAACGGCACCACGTACATCGTGCGGCCGGCCATGCAGCCGTCGAACAGGGGGTTTAAAGTTGCACGCATTTCAGCCGGCGCCATCCAGTTATTGGTGGGGCCGGCGTCTTCTTTTTTCGCGGAGCAAATATAGGTGCGGTCTTCAACCCGGGCCACGTCGGTGGGGTCGCTGCAGGCCAAAAAGCTATTGGGGCGTTTGACGGGGTTCAGTTTTTTAAACGTGCCGGCGTCAACCAGTTGCTGGCACAGGCGCTGGTATTCAGCCTCACTGCCGTCACACCAGTAAATGTTGTCGGGCTTGCACAGGGCGGCCATGTCGGCAACCCAGGCGATCAGCTTTGCATTTCTGACATAGCTCGGCGTGTTGAGATGTATGCCTTGCATGGCGGGGTGGTTCATAAGAAGGGAAACTCCAAAGTTAAAGCGCAATGTCGGTAAATGTCTGACTGAACGTCTGATGTGTCAAACGTTTATCGGCAGCAAGCTTTGAGGGGGTGAGTGGGGTGATTGGGCAGGATTAAAAACGCTGGTTTGAGCCGCGTTTTAAAGCAATGAACGTCCATTTTAAGAACTTCAACCGAGAGTTACCGAGCGGGTACATCTAAAAGATATGCAAAACTTGCATGAGGTTATGCCCTAACTTGGCTTCCTGGCCACGCGCCGAGTAGGCCAACACGGCTGTAAACGGGCGAAAAAAAGCCCGCTAGTGGCGGGCTACTTCGGGCGTGGCCTGACGCTTTAAGCCATGAAAATCGCTATAAAGGCCAGCAAGAACATCAGCACCCCACCCACAATGGGCAAAATAAGCGGTGCAGCGTGCGCCACGGCGTCAATCGCGTCAGGCTCAATGTGCGCGGCTGCACTGTCGCTGGATGCGGGGTTTGGGGTGTGGCTGGTTGAATGCGAAGCGTTTGACATGAAAAATCCTGATGAACACGTGACGGCATTTTACCTTTTTGCGCAAGCCGTAGCTTTGAAAGACTCCCGACGTGCCTCAATTGCTTTCAGTTCAGATCGGCATTGCCCGCCGCGTGAAGATGGGCGAGCGTACCGTTTTAACCGCCATGGGCAAGCAGCCGGTCGAGGGCAGCGTGCCTGTCATGCCGCTCGGTTTAATGGGCGACGAGCAGGCTGATTTATCAATTCATGGCGGGCTGGAAAAAGCCGTTTACGCCTATCCGTCTGAGCATTACGCGGTGTGGCGGGCCGCCCGGCAAAGCCAAGGCGTGGGCGGGTTCGATGACTCCTTGCCGCCCGGCCTGCTGGGCGAAAACCTGACGCTCAAGGGCCTGCTGGAGTCACAAGTGTGGGCCGGCGACGTGCTGCAGTTTGCCAACTGCGCGTTGGCCGTTACCCTGCCGCGTGAGCCGTGCCACAAGTTCAACGCGGCCATGGGTTTTAGCGAGGCCAGCCGATTGATGGCAACCCAAGGCTTGTGCGGTTTTTACCTGTCGGTGCGGGAAGCGGGTTCTATCAGCGCGGGCGAGTCGTTCAAGTTGATTCCTGGCCGACGCAGCGTCAGCATCCCGCAATTGTTTAACGCCAAGATGAGCAAACATCTGCGTTAAGACAAGGTCGATCAGTTCAATAACGCTATTTATTTAATAGCTGCTCGCGCCCGTATTCATTGGACTATAGGCACTATTGATGCCTATTTTTGCCTCTTTACGCTTAATTTTTGCCTATTTATGCTGTGCAGTGGCCTCAAAACCCGCTGCATTGAGTGCCGCCAGAACTTGGCTTATGTGCGCGGGCCCCCGGGTTTGAATGACCAGTTCAATCTCAACGTTTTGCACCGCCAGCATGGTGAAGGCGCGCTGGTGATGCACTTCGTCAATATTGGCGCCTGCTTCCGCCACGGTGGCAGTGATTTTTGCTAACGATCCCGGTACGTCCCGCACACTGACGGTAATGCGTGCCAAACGCCCGGCACGTACCATGCCGCGCTCAATGATGGACGCCAGCAGCAGCGGGTCAATATTGCCGCCGCACAGCACCAGCCCCACTTTTTTGCCCGCAAACCGCTCGGGGTACTTGATGAGCGCGGCCAGCCCAGCGGCGCCTGCGCCTTCAACCAGCGTTTTTTCAATTTCCAGCAGCATCACAATGGCTTGCTCAATATCGCCTTCGTCAACCAACACCATGTCGCTGACCAGCTCTTTAATGATTGCGGTTGCAATTGCGCCTGGTGTGCCGACTGCAATCCCATCGGCAATCGTGCTGCCGCCTTGCGGGTGCTGCGTGCCTTTGATGGCGTTGACCATGCCCGGAAAGCGGCTGGTTTGCACGCCCACAATGTCGATGGACGGTTTAATGGCTTTCGCCGCGACAGCAATGCCCGCTATCAGCCCGCCACCACCCACTGCAATTACCAGCGCGTCAAGCTCAGGCACGGCAGCCAGCATTTCTAGGCCAACAGTGCCCTGCCCTGCCACGATGGCGTCGTCGTCGTACGGGTGAACAAAAACCATGCCGTGTTCTGCCGCAATAGCCAGTGCGTGCGCGCGTGATTCGTCTAGCGTGTCGCCAACAAGAACCACATCTGCGCCAAAGCCGCGCGTGCGTTCGATCTTCACGCCCGGGGTAAAGCGCGGCATCACAATCGTTGCCCGCAAACCAAGTCGCTGCGCGTGATAAGCCACACCTTGCGCGTGGTTACCAGCGCTCATGGCCACTACGCCGCGCTGACGCTCAGCCGCTGTGAGCTGCGCCAATTTATTACATGCGCCCCGCTCTTTGAAAGAAGCGGTATATTGCAAATTCTCAAACTTTAAAAAAACCTGACACCCGGTAATTTGAGACAGCGTGCGCGACTCGACACACGGCGTGTTCAGCACCTGGCCTTCAAGGCGTTGGGCGGCCAGTTTGATATCAGCAAGCGTAGGCATAGCATTCCTTAACTGCACTGCGCTAGCGGCAATGCGGCCGGTGAGGGTTTATTGTGTAGCGTTGATTATGCGGGGGCAACTTGCGGCATATTGCACACTTTGCCAAGCGGCAGCTGTAGTCCTTGCGGGTCGGCTCAGCGTTATGAGCATGCCGCCACATTTTGCGGTGAAGCTTTTCCAACCTTTGGAGGCGTGATGAAAACCAAGCGTTTTGCACCTGATCAGCTGATGTTGTCCCCGGGCCTGAAAGATGCGCCCGTGCTCGACCTGATGTGTTCGCACTTTGTGTTGACGCTGGCTGCACGCCAAGGCGCAAAATTCAACGTTCGGCGCGACTTGAATAGCATGCTGCTGCTATCGGGCCGGCATTTGGTGTGGCCGCTGCCTGCGCTGCAGCGGTTGCGTGAATTCTTGGGCAGGCGCTGCAAAGACAACGATTTTTGGCGCGGCCATGAGGCATTGACTGACGCGCAATTCATGGCCCGCCACGGTGTATGGCGCGGCCCGTACGAGGAAGGCACCTTGTTCTTTTACCTCGACGAACATGCCAAAGACCAACCCAAAGACTTGCTGAGTGTGCTGGCAGCCACCGGCGAGTGGTTGGCCCACGCCCTGAAAAAGCAATCTACGCTGGTCGAAAAAAATATCGATTCGCTCGCCAACCTGCTGCAGCTGAATCAGGCCGAGCGCGCGCTGCTGCTGTACGGCACGCTGGCTCGCTACCAGCGCGACCTGCGCTCGCTGCTGGTCGAGTTCAAGGTCAATAACGCGCCCGAGGCATTTGCGGCGCTGGCCGATGTGGCGGGCGTCAAAGCGCACGAGGTGGCGGAGGCGCTGCGTGCGGGTTCGCGCCTTGAGCGCATCGGCATGGTTGAAAACCTGATTTCCGAGCACAACATCACCGACCTGGCCGACTTGATGAAAGTCAGCGAAAAACTGCCGCCCGTGTTGATGCGCGAGTACCGCGACAACAACGAGCTGATGGCTGTGTTTACTCGCCCGGCCGCCCGCAGCACGCTAAACGCTGGCGATTTTGCGTTCGTCAAAGAAGACGCCGATGTGCTGATTGCGCTGTTAAAAAATGCAGTGGCCGCGCAAGAGCAAGGCGTGAATGTGCTGCTGTACGGCCCACCGGGCACTGGTAAAACAGAGCTGGCCCGTGTGGTGGCGCAGGCGGCGGGTCTGGATTTGTTCGAAGTTGAGTCCAGCGACCGCGACGGCAACGCGCTGAGCGGTCGAGACCGCTACCGCTCACTGCAAATTGCGCAGGTGTTCTTAAAAAGCAGCAAGCATTCGGCGCTGCTGTTTGATGAGGTAGAAGATGTATTTCCGCCGATATCAAGCGAAGCCGCGCAGCTGCTTGCCCGGTCTGACCAATTGCCCTCGCCCACCAGCAACTCGGTAAGTGGCAAAGCTTGGGTGAATCAAATTTTGGAGTCCAACAGCGTGCCTACGCTGTGGGTGACCAACCGCATCGAGCAAATTGACCCGGCCTTTCGCCGCCGCTTTGCCTACCACCTGGAGCTGCGCTCGCCACCGCCTGGCGCGCGTGAGGGCGTGGTGCGTAAGACGCTGGAAGGCGTGCAGGTCAGCGACGCGTTTGTGGCCAAACTCACGGCGCGCAAGGGCTTGACCCCCGCGCAAATTCGCACGGCAGTGCAATTTGCGCGCTTGGCCAGCTCGCATGAGCGAGAAACTAAAACCCCAGCCGACGTTCAGCTGAGCGTGGGGGCTTCAATTTTTGAATCATTGATTGAGCGGCAGCTTAAGAATGCCGACGCCGCACTGGGCAACAAGGCAGACGTTGCGGGCCGTAAAACTGTCACCACTTACGACCTGGCCATGCTCAACGTGGAATCACGTTTCGAGATTCCGCGCATCGTTGAGGCCCTTAAATCGCGTGGCCACGGTGCGCTGTGCTTTTACGGCGCGCCGGGCACGGGCAAAACCGCGCTGGCCGAGCACATTGCCAAGGCGCTCGACAAGCCGCTCATCATCAAGCAAGCGAGTGACTTGATGAGTAAATACGTGGGTGAAACCGAGCAAAACATGGCCGCCATGTTTAAAGAAGCTGAGCTAGAGAAAGCCGTGCTGCTGCTCGACGAAGCCGACAGTTTTCTGCAAGACCGGCGCGGCGCACAGCGAACGTACGAAGTCACTGAAGTCAATGAAATGCTGCAAGGCATGGAGCGACATAACGGCATTTTTATTTGCACCACCAACTTGCTGGACAAAATCGACCAAGCCGCGCTGCGGCGCTTTACTTTCAAAATCAAGTTCATGCCACTAACCGCAGTGCAGCGCGAAAGCATGTTTGTGACAGAAGCATTGGCAGGCGACGCTGCGTTGCTAACGCTTGACCTGCGCAACCGACTTGCCAAGCTGACGCAAATCTGCCCCGGCGATTTTGCGGCCGTCAAACGCCAAACCGACATTTTGGACGCCGTGTTTTCAAGCGATGAATTCATGAGCCAGCTAGAAGCCGAGCACCGCATCAAACCCGAGGTGCGCGAAGCGCGGGGCATGGGGTTTGTGCAGTAGCTAGAGGCAATTTGCTATTTATATTGCAGCTGCTTGCGCCCGTATTGTTTGGGCTACAGCTATATTTGACGTAGTAAAAACGAACAACTAGGCGCAGTTGGTGCGGCATCGTGGTCTTGCCAGCTTTTCAACAGGAGTCGGCAGTAAAACCAACTCAGCAGTACCAGCAACACGGCAGCCCTGGTAGCGTCAGCGGGTCCTAAGCTGCGCTTAAGGCGAAGCCAACGGCAACGTCGCCGCCCCGGCGGCTTCAGGCCGTGCAACGCCGAGCAGGCGGGCCACTGTAGGCGCAATACTGGTAATTTCGACGCGGGTGTCAATCTTGCCCGGCGCGTACCACTTGGGGCCGTACACCATCAGCGGCACATGGCTGTCGTAGTCGTAAGGTGAGCCGTGGGTGGCCACCGCTGTGGCCGAGCTGAACATCCAGTTGGGCTTGAGCGCGTACTGCACATCGCCCGACACATCAGGGTGCCACGATTGGCGCAGCGGTTTAAAGAGTAACGCGCCGCCCAGCTGGTTGGCTAACAGCTCTTCTCGCGTGTAGGCCGCAGCTATCGCAGGCTCGGCCAGCAGCAGCGCTTTGGCCTCACCAGCCACTGCTGTTCGGCTTGTGTTTTTGGCTGCGAGCAGTTTTTTATCAAGCAGCAAAGA